>NZ_JAUPWM010000066.1:0-10177 GCF_032436795.1 Streptomyces sp. P9(2023) | reverse complement strand
GACCTCCGCCCGGCCGCGATCATCCGCGACCTCGACCTGCTCCGCCCGATCTACGCCCAGACCGCGGCGTACGGCCATTTCGGCCGCGAACTCCCCGACTTCACCTGGGAGCGCACCGACCGCGTCGACGTACTCAGGAAGGCCGCCGGCGTCTGAGCCGGCCCACCGCCCCCACGCCTTACCGAAGGAGCCAACCGCTGTGCGCATCGCCGTGGCCGGATCGATCGCCACCGACCATCTGATGGCCTACCCCGGCCGGTTCGCCGAGCAGATGATCGCCGCCAGTCTCGACCGGGTCTCGCTGTCCTTCCTCGCCGACACCCTGGAGGTGCGGCGGGGCGGGGTGGGCGCCAACATCGCGCTGGGCCTCGGCCGGCTCGGCCTCTCCCCGGTGCTGGTCGGAGCGGCGGGCGTGGACTTCGCGGAGTACGCGCGCTGGCTGCGGGCCAACGCGGTGGACACCTCCGCCGTCCACGTCAGCGAGACCCTGCACACGGCGCGCTTCGTGTGCACGACGGACACCGAGCAGAACCAGATCGCCACGTTCTACGCGGGGGCCATGGCCGAGGCCCGGCAGATCGACCTCGCCGCCGTCGCCGAACAGGCCGGTGGCCTCGGCCTCGTCCTGGTCGGCGCCGACGACCCGGCCGCGATGGTGCGCCACACCGAGACGGCTCGTCGGCTCGCCATCCCCTTCGCCGCCGACCCCTCGCAGCAGCTCGCCCGGCTCGGCCGCGACGAGATCCGCACGGTGGTCGACGGGGCCCTGTACCTGTTCACCAACGAGTACGAGGCGGCGCTGCTCAAGGAGCACGCCGGCTGGACCGAGGCGGAGGTGCTCGACCGCGTCGGCACCTGGATCACCACCCGGGGCGCCGACGGCGTCGACCTCGTCGCCAAGGACCGGCCCGCCCTGCACGTACCCGCCGTGCGCACGGACGACGTCGTCGAACCGACCGGCGCGGGCGACGCGTTCCGGGCCGGTTTCCTGGCCGGCACCTCGTGGGGCTGGCCGCAGGAGCGGGCGGCCCGGCTCGGCTGCGCCGTGGCCACGCTCGTGCTCGAAGCCGTCGGGACCCAGGAGTACGACCTCACCCCCGCGGGGCTGCTGCACCGCATCGAGCAGGCCTACGGCGCCGACGCGGCACGCGCCATGGAGCCGGACCTGGCCCGCGCGGGCACCCCGCTCGCACCGGCCGTCTGACCCCCGCCGTCCGGGCCTGCCAGCCGGCCCCCCGGACCCCTTCTTCCCCTGACGAGAACGACCAGTACCTGGAGGTATGAGAGTGACGACGCGTGTATGGGACTACCTGTCGGAGTACGCGAAGGAGAAGGCCGACATCCTCGACGCCGTCGGGAAGGTCTTCGACTCCGGTCAACTGGTCCTCGGCGAGAGCGTCAAGGGCTTCGAGGAGGAGTTCGCCGCCTACCACGGCGCCGCCCACTGCACGAGTGTCGACAACGGCACCAACGCGCTGAAGCTCGCCCTGGAGGCCCTGGGCGTCGGCCCCGGCGACGAGGTCGTGACCGTCTCCAACACCGCCGCCCCCACCGTGCTCGCCATCACCGGCACGGGAGCCGTCCCCGTCTTCGTGGACGTGCGCGAGGAGGACTTCCTGATCGACACCGACCTCGTCGAGGCCGCGATCACCCCCCGCACCAAGGTGCTGCTGCCGGTCCACCTCTACGGCCAGAGCGTCGACATGGCCCCGCTCAAGGAGATCGCCGCCCGGCACGGGCTGCGGATCCTCGAGGACTGCGCCCAGGCGCACGGCGCCCGCCACCACGGCGAGCTCGTCGGCACCATGGGCGACGCGGCCGCGTTCTCGTTCTACCCCACCAAGGTCCTCGGCGCGTACGGCGACGGCGGAGCGGTGGTCACCTCCGACGACGAGATCGACCGCACCATGCGCCAGCTCCGCTACTACGGCATGGACAAGGTCTACTACGTCGTCCGCACGCCGGGCCACAACTCCCGGCTTGACGAGGTGCAGGCGGAGATCCTGCGCCGCAAGCTCACCCGCCTCGACGCGTACGTCGCCGGCCGCAACGCGGTCGCCCGCCGTTACGAGGAGCAGCTGGCCGACCTCACCGGCCCCGGCGGGCTCCAGCTGCCCGCCACCAACGAGGGCAACACCCACTCGTACTACGTCTACGTGGTCCGCCACCCCGAGCGCGACCGGATCATCGAGGCGCTCAAGGCGTACGACATCTCGCTCAACATCAGCTACCCGTGGCCCTGCCACACCATGACCGGCTTCGCCCACCTCGGCTACGAGACCGGTTCCCTCCCGGTCACCGAGCGGCTCGCCGGCGAGATCTTCTCGCTGCCGATGTACCCGTCGCTGAGCGAGTCGGAGCAGGACCGCGTGATCAGCGCACTGCGTGAGGTGCTGGCCGCATGACCGAGCGGGAGAACATCGGCATCTACGACGTCGGCGACGTCTACGACGCTATCTACGGGGGGCGGGGCAAGGACTACCGCGCCGAGGCGACCGCCGTCACCGGGCACATCCGCGCCCGCCGCCCCGGCGCGGCCTCGATCCTCGACGTCGGCTGCGGCACCGGCCGGCACCTGCGGTACTTCGCCGAGGACTTCACGGCGGCCGAGGGCATCGACCTGACCGAGGGCATGCTCGACGTCGCGCGCCGCCACCTGAAGAGCACGCCCCTGCACACCGGCGACATGCGCTCCTTCGAGCTCGGCCGTCGCTTCGACGCGGTCGTCTCGCTGTTCTGCGTCATCGGCAACCTGGTCGGGCAGGACGAACTCGACGCGACGCTGACCACTTTCGCCCGGCACCTGAACCCCGGCGGAGTCGTCGTCATCGAACCCTGGTGGTTCCCGGAGAACTTCACCCCTGACCACGTAGGGGGCAGCCTCACCACCGTCGACGGCCGTACGGTCTCCCGGGTCTCGCACACCGTGCGCGAGCGGGAGGACGCCAGCCGGATGGACGTCCACTACCTGGTGGCCGAACCCGGCAGGGGAGTCCAGCACTTCACCGACACCCACGTCCTGTCCCTCTACGGCCGCGAGCAGTTCGCCCGCGCCTACGAGCGGGCCGGACTGTCCGTGGAGTACGTCGAGGGCGACTACGAGGGCAACGGCCTCTTCATCGGCGTCAAGCGGGGCGAGGCATGACAGCCACCCGGATCGGGACCGGGTCCGGCGGGCCCGTGGCCGGCACAGCCCTGCGGCCCCGCGCCGACGACGCGCTCGCGGCCCGCCTCGCCCGGTCGGCGGCGGCGCCCGACGGATCGTGGATCTCCACGGACGACTTCGCCGACTGGCTCGACGGGCGGCGCCGCGCCCACCACTTCAAGGTCGAGCGCATCCCCTTCGCCGAGCTCGACGGCTGGTCGTTCGCCGAGGACACCGGGAACCTGGTGCACCGCAGCGGGCGGTTCTTCTCCGTCGAGGGACTCTCCGTCACGGTCGGCGAAGGTCCGTTCCGGCACTGGGAACAGCCGATCATCCGGCAGCCCGAGGTCGGCATCCTGGGCCTCCTCGCCAAGGAGATCGACGGGGTCCTGCACTTCCTGATGCAGGCCAAGATGGAGCCCGGCAACCGCAATCTGCTCCAGCTCTCGCCGACCGTCCAGGCGACCCGCAGCAACTACACCAAGGTGCACAAGGGCGCGGACGTGAAGTACCTCGAGTACTTCACCGACCCCGACCGTGGCCGGGTGGCGTTCGACGTCCTCCAGTCCGAACACGGCTCCTGGTTCTACCGCAAGGCCAACCGGAACATGCTCGTCGAGGCGCTCGACGAGGTGCCGCACGACCCGGACTTCTGCTGGCTGACCCTCGGTCAGATCGGGGAGCTGCTGCGCCGGGACAACGTGATCAACATGGACTCGCGCACGATCGTCGCCTGCTTCCCGATGGACGGCGCCGAGCCGGGCGCGCTGCTTCCGGACGCGGCCGTGCAGTCCTGGGTCACCGTCGAACGCTCCCGCCACGACGTGTCCGTCGAACGGGTACCGCTCGCCGGCATCGACGGCTGGGAGCGCGACGAGCACTCCCTGGGCCGCCCGGACGGCCGCTTCTTCAAGGTGGTCGCCGTCGCCGTGGAGGCCGGCAGCCGTGAGGTCCCGGGCTGGTCGCAGCCGCTGCTCGAGCCGACCGGGCCCGCCGTGGCGGCCTTCGTGGTCCGCCGCATCGGGGGCGTACCCCATCTGCTGGTCAGCGCCAGGGCGGAGGCCGGCTTCCTCGACACCATCGAGCTGGGTCCCACCGTCCAGTGCGACCCCGGGAACTGGCGGGACGTGCAGGCTCCGCCGTTCCTGGACACCGTCCTGGCGGCCGCTCCCGAGCGCGTCCTGTACGAGGCCCTGCATTCGGAGGAGGGCGGGCGCTTCCTCCACGCGGAGATCCGCTACCTCTTCGTGGAAGCCGACGAGACCCAGGCCCCGCTGGACCCGCCGCCCGGCTTCCAGTGGCTCACCCCCGGGCAGCTCAACGACCTGGCCCAGCACGCGCATTACGTGAACGTCCAGGCCCGTACGCTGCTCGCCTGCCTCAACGCGGGCGCCGCCCGGCTCGACGACGTGGCGGCCGAAGGGCCCGACGACGCGGGAGCCGGGCAGCTCGACGACGAGGCAGCCGCCGGGCGGGCCGCATGAACACCCCGGTGCCGGCGGCGGCCCTCCCCGTCGGCACCCTGTCGCCACAGGTCCGGGCCCTCACCCTGGACGGCGGCGACGGCGTGGCCCTTTCCGCGCTGATCGCCGAACCGGCCGGACACCCGCCACGGGCGACGATCGTCGCCGTGCACGGCGGCGGGATGCGCGCGGGCTACTTCGACGGCCAGGCTCACCCCGACGTCTCCCTCCTCACCCTGGGCGCCCGGCTCGGCTACACCGTCGTCGCCGTCGACCGCCCGGGCTACGGGCTCTCCGCCGGAAGCCTCCCGCAGGGGCAGACGCTGGCCGACCAGGCCGCGTCGCTGCGGACGGCCCTGGCGGACCTCCGGGACCGCCGTCCCACCGGGGCGGGCGTGTTCCTGCTCGCCCACTCCTACGGCGGCAAGCTCGCCCTCACCTGCGCGGCCGACCCGCTGGGAGCACCCCTGCTCGGCCTCGACATCTCGGGCTGCGGCCACCGTTACGCCGTCGACCCGGCCGGCCTGCCCGACACCCACCGGAACGGCCGCTGGGCGCTGAACTGGGGTCGCCTGCGCTTCTACCCGCCGAACACCTTCCGCGACAGCGCCCACCTGATCGCCCCCGTGCCCGACCTGGAGTGGCCGGAGGCGGTGCGCTGGCCCCGGCGGTTCGACGAACTGGCCGGCCGGATCCGCGTACCGGTCCGGCTGACCTTCGCCGAGTACGAGAAGTACTGGCGGCACGACGCGGAGAGCCTCGCCGATCTCACGGCCCGGTTCACCTCCGCACCGAGGGTGACCGTGGACCGCCTGGACGAGACGGGCCACAACATCAGCCTGAGCCGGTCCGCCCGTACCTACCACCTGCGCGCGCTGGCGTTCCTGGAGGAATGCGTGGCCCGCGCCGCCGGCGCCGGCTGACCCCGGCGGGCAACGAGAGAGACGAGGCGCGGCGCACACCATGGACACGACGTACGCGAACATCTTCCGGTCCCTGACCGTACGGAACTTCCGGCTCTTCGTGACCGGACAGGTCGTCTCCGTCGCGGGCACCTGGATGATGATCGTGGCCCAGGACTGGCTGGTGCTCGCCCTGACGGGCGACTCCGAGACGGCCCTGGGCACCGTGACGGCCCTGCAGTTCGCGCCGCTCCTGATGTTCACCCTCTACGGCGGGCGCGTCGCGGACCGGTTCGACAAGCGGCTGCTGCTCACGCTGGCCAACACGGCCTCCGGTGTGCTGGCCCTCGGCCTGGCGCTGCTCGTCGTCACCGACTCCGTACAGCTGTGGCACATCTACCTGTTCGCGTTCGCGCTCGGCACGGTCAACTCCGTCGAGGTGCCCACCCGGATGGCGTTCGTCAGCGAGATGGTCGGCCCCGACCTGCTGCCGAACGCCTCCGCGCTGAGCGCGGCGTACTTCAACACGGCCCGGGTGGTCGGCCCGGCCTTCGCCGGTCTGCTCATCAGCGTCCTGGGCACGGGACCGGTGATGCTCCTGAACGCGGTCAGCTACGCCGCCACGGTGGTGGGGCTGCGGATGATGCGCCCGGAGGAGCTGACCCGGGGGAAGCGTGCCGCGGCGGGCGCCCGCGTCGTCGACGGGCTGCGGTACGTGGGCACCCGCCGCGACCTGCTCGTGCCGCTGGCCCTTGTGGCCGTCGTCGGCCTGTTCGGCTTCAACTTCCAGCTGACGCTGCCGCTGCTCGCCAAGACCGTCTTCCACGCCGACGCGACCTCGTTCGGCCTGCTGACCACGGCGTTCGCCGCCGGCTCACTCGTCGCCGCGCTCTTCACCACGCTGCGCAGGGGCCGCCCGGCCGCCCGTACGGTCGCGCTGTCCGCCCTCGCCTTCGGCCTCCTGGAGACGGCCGCCGGCTGGTCCCCGAACCTGCTCTCCGCCGCGGTGCTGCTCTGCCTCACCGGCTTCGCCACCATCTACTTCGCGCAGGCGGCCAACCACCGCATCCAGCTCGGCAGCGACCCGCGGTTCCGGGGCCGCGTGATGGCCCTCTACACCCTGATCCTGCAGGGATCCACCCCGCTCGGCGCCCTCCTCGTCGGCTGGCTCACCGGCCACTACGGCGCCCGCGCCGGCCTGTACGCCGGAGGCGTGGCCTCGCTGGCCGGTGCGCTGCTGGTCCTCGCGGTGGGCCGCGGACGCGACGGGAACGACCGTACCGACGCCGCGCCCACATCGGACGGCCGCACGGACGTCGCGCCGACCCCGGCACCGGGGTCCCTCCCCGACGCGCCCCGGCGAGGAGCGGGACCATGACGGGAGCGGGCCTCCCGCCGGCGGCCGTGGCTCCGGGCGAGGCGCATCTGTGGGTGCTGCGAGCGCCCTCGGACGACGCCGGGCCGGCGCCGCTGGCGACCCACGAGCTCGGCCCGGCCGAGACCCGGCGGGCCTCGGCGTTCCGGCGCCCCGGGGACCGGCTCACGTACACCGCGGCCCACATCGCGCTCCGGCGGCTGCTGTCGGTGTACACCGGCATCCGCCCGGAACACCTACGCCTCGACCGGGCACCGTGTCCGCACTGTGCGGGCGGACACGGCCCGCCCGTGCTCACCGGCACCGCCGGGCCGCCGCACTTCTCGCTCTCCCACAGCCACGGCATGGTGGCGGTGGGGGTGGCGGGCGCACCGGTGGGTGTGGACGTCCAGCGGCTGCCCACCGCCGAGTCGGCCCGGGCGTGCCTGCCGATGCTGCACCCGGCCGAGCGCCGCGAGCTGGAGACGGTGCCCCTGCCCCTGCTTCCCGCCGCCTTCGGCGAGCTGTGGGCCCGTAAGGAGGCCTACCTCAAGGGCCTGGGCATCGGGCTCTGCCGGGGCGCGGACACCCACTACCTGGGGTCCGGCGGACCCGGCGCACCCGACCGGCCCGCGGGCTGGAGCGTGCGCGGCCTGCCGGTCCGGGACGGCTACGCGACGGCGACCGCCCTCCGGGCCGACACCCCGCACCGTACGGTCACCCGCCATCTGCCCGAGGAGTGGCTGTACGCCGAGGACGCCACGGACCTGATCGCCGCCGCGCGACCGGGAACCACCAGACACCACTGACACACGCTTCATCACCGCAACGGGGGAATCAGCATGCCGTCCGCGACCACCGGCGAAGGACTCGCCGACCGACTGACCGACCGACTGACCGACCTGCGGGAGCGCAAGTCCGTCGCCCGGCTCGGCGAGGACCCGAAGGCCACCGAGAGGCAGCACGCCAAGGGCAAGCTCACCGCCCACGAGCGCATCGAACTCCTCCTGGACAAGGGCAGCTTCTCCGAGGTCGAGCCGCTGCGCCGGCACCGCGCCACCGGCTTCGGCCTGGAGGCCAAGCGTCCGTACACCGACGGAGTGGTCACCGGCTGGGGCACGGTCGAGGGCCGTACGGTCTTCGTCTACGCCCATGACTTCCGGATCTTCGGCGGCGCGCTCGGTGAGGCGCACGCCCAGAAGATCCACAAGATCATGGACATGGCCATCGCGGCCGGCGCCCCGCTGGTCTCGCTGAACGACGGCGCGGGCGCCCGGATCCAGGAGGGCGTCTCGGCGCTCGCCGGCTACGGCGGCATCTTCCAGCGCAACACCCGTGCGAGCGGGGTGATCCCGCAGATTTCCGTGATGCTCGGGCCGTGCGCGGGCGGCGCCGCCTACAGCCCGGCGCTGACCGACTTCATCTTCGCCGTGCGGGACATCTCGCAGATGTTCATCACCGGCCCCGACGTCGTCAAGGCCGTCACCGGCGAGGACATTTCCCAGAACGGCCTGGGCGGCGCGGACGTCCACGCGGGGGTCTCGGGCGTCGCCCACTTCGTCTACGACGACGAGGAGAGCTGCCTGGCCGAGGTCCGCTACCTGCTCTCCCTGCTCCCCGCCAACAACCGCGAACTCCCGCCGTCCGTCCGCAGCGGCGACCCGGCCGACCGGCCCGGCGACGCGCTGCTCGACCTGGTGCCGGCCGACGGCAACCGCTCGTACGACATCCGCTCGGTCATCGAGGAGGTCGTCGACGACGGCGATTTCATGGAGGTCCACGCGGCCTGGGCGCCCAACATCGTCTGCGCCCTGGCCCGGGTCGACGGCCATGTCGTCGGCATCGTCGCCAACCAGCCCGCCGCCATGGCGGGCGTCCTCGACATCAAGGCCAGCGAGAAGGGCGCGCGCTTCGTCCAGTTCTGCGACGCCTTCAACTTCCCCCTGGTCACCCTCGTCGACGTGCCCGGCTTCCTGCCCGGCGTCGACCAGGAGCACGAGGGCATCATCCGGCGCGGCGCCAAGCTGCTGTACGCCTACTGCAACGCGACGGTGCCGCGGATCTCGGTGGTCCTGCGCAAGGCGTACGGCGGCGCGTACATCGTCATGGACTCCCGCTCCATCGGCGCGGACATCGCCCTGGCCTGGCCCACCAACGAGATCGCGGTGATGGGCGCGGAGGGCGCCGCCAACGTCGTCTTCCGACGGGAGATCGCGGCGGCCGAGGACCCCGAGGCCATGCGCGGCGCCATGATCGAACAGTACAAGCAGGAGTTGGTGCACCCCTATTACGCGGCCGAACGCGGCCTGGTCGACGACGTCATCGACCCCCGCGAGACCCGCTCGGTGCTCAGCCGGTCCCTCGCCATGCTCGCCACCAAGCACGCCGACCTGCCGAGCCGCAAGCACGGAAACCCGCCCCAGTGAGCGAAGGAAGTGCCATGACACCGTCACGTCCCCCGCGCGATCCGCACGCCGCGCACCTGCTCCGTGTCGAGAAGGGCGACCCCGCCCCCGAGGAGCTGGCCGCGCTGACCGCCGTCCTCCTCACCCGGGTCCTCGGCCCCGACGTCGAGCCGGACGACCAGGCGCGCGCCGCGCGAGCGGTCGCCCACTGGCGGCGGCCCGAGCGCGTCTCCGGATTCGAGGGCCCGCGCACCTGGCGCCGCACGGCCGCCTGACCCCCTCACGACCCGTAACCCTCAACTTCACGACCCGACAGCGAGGAAGACGTACATGACCACCACCACGCCCGCCACCACCCTCCACGACGACATCCAGGCACTCACGCTCCAGCTGCGCGAACTGACCGACCGCGTCGCGCTCACCGAACTCTGCGACCGCTACGTCCGGCACCTCGACAAGGACCGGGCCAGCGACGCCTGGCTCGGCTCGGTGTTCACCGAGGACGCCCATCTGACCTTCCCCATGGGGGAGTTCCGGGGCATGGAGGGCCTGACCGCCTTCCAGAAGATGGCCCGCACCACGTTCGAGCGGACCCACCACATCAGCTCCAACTACGACATCCGGGTGGACGGCGACCGCGCCCTGATCGGGGCACACCTGATGGCGGTGCACGTGCGGCGCCGCGAGGAGCCGAACAGCCACTTCACCATCGGCGGTCACTACGACGCCGAGGCGGTACGCACCCAGGACGGCTGGCGGATCCGCACGTTCACCTTCGACCTCGTCTGGAACGCGGGTGACCCGCCGGCGGGCAAGATGTGATCAGGCGGGAACGCCGAAGGGGTTGGCGGCACCGGGCCAGGCGCCGGGCCGGGGCCCGCTCTCGGGCTGTACGGGGGCGGGCGCGG
>NZ_JAUPWM010000065.1:0-14218 GCF_032436795.1 Streptomyces sp. P9(2023) | reverse complement strand
GGAAGCTAAGCCTTTCAGCGCCGATGGTACTGCAGGGGGGACCCTGTGGGAGAGTAGGACGCCGCCGAACAATCTTTCAGGACCCTTGGTCCCAGCGTTCATGCTGGGACCAAGGGTCCTTTTGTTTTTCTTGATCTTGCCGAAGCGCGTCGGGGTGCCGACTGCGCGAGAATGACTGCAGTACCCGAAGACAGGAGTCACCCCGATGTCCACCAACTCTCCCGACGACCGTCCGGAGCGCGAGCCGCGTCGTAGGGACGGCGGCGAGCGGGGCGGCTTCCGTGGCCCGCGTCGTGACGACAACCGGGGTGGTGGCGGCTTCCGTCGCGACGACCGGCCCCGCGATGACCGGCGTGATGACCGTCCGTCGTTCCGTCGCGACGACCGCCCGCGCGACGAGCGCCCTCGTGATGACCGTCCTCGTGATGACCGTCCTCGTGATGACCGGCGGGGTGACAGCCGTGGTGACAACCGTGGCGGTGGCTTCCGTCGTGACGACAGCCGTGGTGACAACCGTGGCGGTGGCGGTTTCCGTCGTGATGACAGCCGTGGTGACAACCGCGGTGGTGGCTTCCGTCGTGATGACAGCCGTGGTGACAACCGCGGTGGTGGCTTCCGTCGTGACGACAGCCGTGGTGACAACCGCGGTGGTGGCTTCCGTCGCGATGACCGGCCGCGTGACGACCGTCGTGACGACCGTCCCCCCTTCCGTCGGGACGACCGGCGTGACGACAACCGCGGTGGCGGCTTCCGGCGTGACGACCGTCCGCGTGACGACCGTCGTGATGAGCGGCCGGCCTTCCGGCGCGATGAGCGTCGTGATGACAGCCGTGGTGACAACCGTGGCGGTGGCTTCCGTCGCGATGACCGGCCGCGTGACGACCGTCGTGATGACCGTCCGTCGTTCCGACGTGATGACAACCGTGGTGGCGGTTTCCGCCGCGACGACCGGCGTGATGACCGTCCCTCGTTCCGTCGCGATGACCGGCCCCGTGATGACCGGCGCGACGACAATCGTGGTGGCGGGTTCCGTCGGGACGATCGTCCGCGTGACGATCGCCGTGATGACCGTCCCTCGTTCCGGCGTGACGACCGTCCGCGTGACGACCGTCGTGATGAGCGGCCGGCCTTCCGGCGCGATGAGCGTCGTGATGACAGCCGTGGTGACAACCGTGGCGGTGGCTTCCGCCGTGATGACCGGCCGCGTGATGACCGGCGCGACGACCGTCCCTCGTTCCGGCGGGACGACCGGCCGCGTGACGACCGGCGGGACGACCGTCCGCGTGGGCCCCGGCGTGACGACAATCGTGGCGGTGGGTTCCGCCGGGACGACCGGCGGGACGACAACCGGGGTGGGTACCGCGGGCGTGATGACAACCGGGGCGGCGGCTACGGGCGGCGCGACGACCGCGACCGTGACCGGCCCGACCGGGAGCCGATCAAGCGGCTGCCGATCCCCCCGGAGGTCACCGGTGAGGAGATCGACGACGATGTGCGCCAGGAGCTGATGAGCCTGCCCAAGGGGCTCGCCGAGGATGTCGCCCGTAACCTCGTGATGGTCGCCGACCTGCTCGACGAGGACCCGGAGCAGGCGTACGCGTACTCGCGTATCGCCCTGCGGCTCGCCTCGCGTGTCGCCGCCGTCCGCGAGGCCGCCGGCTTCGCCGCGTACGCCACGCAGAAGTACTCCGAGGCGCTGGCCGAGTTCCGGGCCGCGCGGCGGATGACCGGTGGTGTCGAGCTGTGGCCCGTGATGGCCGACTGCGAGCGTGGCATGGGCCGGCCCGAGCGGGCGATGGCCATGGCCGGTGAGCCCGAGGTGCAGAAGCTGGACAAGGCCGGGCAGGTCGAGATGCGGCTCGTCGCCGCCGGTGCCCGTCGTGACATGGGTCAGCTGGACGCCGCCATCGTGACCCTGCAGAGCCCCGAGCTCGCGTCCACCGCCATCCACCCGTGGACCGCGCGCCTGCGGTACGCCTACGCCGACGCGCTGCTCGCGGCCGGGCGTGAGGCCGAGGCCCGTGAGTGGTTCGCCAAGGCGCTGGAGTCGGACAAGGACGGGGCCACGGACGCCTCCGACCGGCTCGCCGAGCTGGACGGTGTCGAGTTCGTGGACGCCATCGACGACGAGATGGATGACGAGGTCGAGGTCGAGGCCGCGTCCGACGTCGCGTCCGACGTCGCGTCCGACGTCGCGTCCGACGTCGCCTCTGACGTCGATGAGATGGACGAGGACGACGAGGACGAGGACGACGACGAGGTCCTGGACGATCGGGACTGATCTTGAGTGAAAGGGCGGCACCCTCCGGGGTGCCGCCCTTTTTTCATGCCCTCAGTCGAGTGCCAGGCTTCTGAGCACCAGGCCCGTCGCCGGCTTCGGGCCGAAGGACGTCGACTTGCGGGGCATGGTGACGCCCTGCCGTGCCAGGTCCCGTACGACTTCCTCCCGTACCGGATGCATGAGCACCGCCGTGCCGCCCCGGCGTTCCGCCTGGGTGACGGCCGCCTCGGTGTCGTGGATGTAGCTGATCTCCTCCGGGGCGTCCGGGATGTGCCAGAGGTGGTCGAGGAGCGTGGCGTGCAGGACCGTGGCGTCCAGGGTGCGCCAGGCTTCCGGGCGGTCCGCCGGGATCGTACGGGCGAGCAGGTCCGGGGCGGGGCGGTCCACGAGGTGGAAGGTGCCGTCGCCGGCGAGGATGAAGGCGTTGCCCTCGGACGCGGCGGTCGCCAGGGACTCCATGGCTTCCGACAGCGGGGCGTCGACGCGGCGGATCCGGAAGCCGTCGCCGAGTGCGGCGAGGGCGTCCGCGACGGGGAGGCGGTGGAGCAGGCGGTGGATGGCGCGGACGCGGAGGGGGTAGCGGGCGGTGTCGATGAGGAGGACGAGGCCGTAGTTCCAGGGGCCGGGCTGGGCGTGCTCCTCGCGGAGGCGGAGGTACGTCGCCCAGCGGTGGTGGCCGTCGGCGATCAGGGCCTGGTGCTCGGCGAGGCCGGCGGAGACCATCGCGAGGTCGGCGGGGTCCGTGACCGCCCAGAGGCGGTGGCTGAAGCCGTCCTCCGTGGTCGTGGCGAGGAGGGGGTCGCGTCGGACGGTGCGTTCGATGACGTCGGCGGCGCCGTTGCCGTTGCCGCGGTAGGTGAGGAGGAGCGGCTCCAGGTTGGCGGCGGTGGTCCGCATCAGGGCGGCGCGGTCCTCGACGACGTGCGGCATGACGTCCTCGTGGGGGAGCACGATGCCCTCGGCCGGGGTGGAGAGTTCCAGGGCGCCGATGATGCCGCGCTGGAGGATGTCGCCGCTGCTCTGCTCGTACACGTAGAGCGCGGGTTCGGGGTCCGGTGCGAGGACGCCGTCCGCGAGCCAGCGGTCGAGGGTGACGGCGGCCTTGCGGTGGCGGGTGCCCGCGCTGACGGCCTGGGGGAGGATCAGCCGGACGATGTTGTGGGGGTCGGCGGACTCCAGCTGGTTCAGTCCGTCGGGCCGTACGACGACGTCGTACGGGGGTGAGGTCACGGCGGCCAGGCTGCCGACCCGTTCGGGGACGTATCGGAGTCCCCGGAACGGGACCAGGTGCAGGCCGTCATCGGCCGCGTGACCTCGGGTGCTCATTGAGCAATCGTAAGTGCGCGGTGGCAATGAGCGATGATCGGGGGAGCGGGGACGGCCAAGTGGTGAGGAGTGCATGGGTATGGGTGACGTTGAGCTGCGTGGCGGGGAGCTGGGCCCGGAGCGGGGGGCGCGGCGGGTTCGGCGGCGGCCGGGCGGTAGCGTGCGGCCGCTGAGCGAGGCGTACGACACCGCGCTGCTCGACCTGGACGGTGTCGTTTACGCGGGCGGGGAGGCGATTCCGCACGCCGTCGAGGCGCTCGGGGCGGCGCGGGCCGGTGGGATGAACCTCGCGTACGTCACCAACAACGCGCTCCGTACGCCGGACGCGGTGGCCGTTCATCTGACCGAGCTGGGGGTGCCGGCGGAGGCGGCGGACGTCATCACCTCGGCGCAGGCGGTGGCGCGGCTCATCGCCGATGAGGTGCCGGCCGGTTCGCCGGTGTTGGTCGTCGGCGGGGAGGGGCTCCGGGTGGCGCTGCGGGAGCGGGGCCTGGAGCCGGTGGAGTCGGCGGATGTGCCGGGTCTGGCGGCGGTGGTCCAGGGGTACGGGGGGCCCGACATGCCGTGGGCGCGGTTCGCGGAGGCGGGTTACGCGGTGGCGCGGGGGGTGCCGTGGTACGCGTCCAACACCGACCTGACGATTCCGGGGGCGCGGGGGATCGGGCCGGGGAACGGGGCGGCGGTGGAGGTCGTACGGATCGCCACGGGCGGTGTCGTCGAGCCGAAGGTGGCCGGGAAGCCGTTGCCGCCGATGCACCGGGAGACGGTGTTGCGGACGGGGGCGGAGCGGCCGTTGGTGGTCGGGGACCGGCTGGACACGGACATCGAGGGGGCGTTCAACGGGGGCGTGGACTCGCTGTTGGTCTTCACCGGGGTGACGGACGTGGCGCAGCTGCTTGCGGCGGTGCCGGAGCACCGGCCGACGTACGTGGCGGCGGACCTGCGGGGGCTGTTGGTGGGGCAGCCGGATGTGGCGGAGCTGGGCGGGGAGTTCGTGTGCGGGGGGTGGCGGGCTTCGGTGAGTGGGGGTGCGCTGGTGTTGGAGGGCGGCGGTGAGGTGGGCGCCGCCGGGGTGGACGTGATGGACGGGGTGCGGGCGCTGTGCGGGGCGGCGTGGGCGGAGGCCGGGAGCGGGGCGTGTGGGCTGGACGTGGGGAAGGCGTTGGGGCGATTGGGGATGTGACGGTGGGGCGGTTCGGGGTGTGACGGTGGGGAGTTCCCCGGCCGGGGTGGGGAGTTCCCCCTGGCCGGAGCCAGGGGTGGAGTCGGGGGAATGGGAGGGTAGGCTAACCTAACCTCGTGTTGGTTGAGAGATCCATTCGCGCCACCGAGGCGGTGGAAACCGGTCAGACGCCAAGCCGTAGGCGGTCCGTGCGCGGTATCGGGCTGGTCGTCGGCGTCGCGGTTCTGCTCGTGGTCTGCGTGCTGAGCATCATGATCGGCGCCAAACCCGTGCCGCTCGGCGACGTATGGCACGGGCTGTTCCAGAACAGCGGTGCCGGCAACGACGTCATCGTTCATGACGTACGCGTTCCCCGGACGCTCCTCGGGTTGCTCGTCGGCGTCGCCCTCGGGCTTTCCGGGGCCGTGATGCAGGGGCTCACCCGTAACCCGCTCGCCGAGCCCGGGCTGCTCGGCGTCAACGCCGGGGCCGCCGCGGCCGTCGTGTCCGCGATCGCGTTCCTCGGGGTCACGGACGTCGACGCCTACGTCTGGTTCGCGTTCCTCGGGGCGGCCGTCGTCTCCGTCGTCGTGTACGTCCTCGGCGGCAGCCGCAGCTCCACGCCCGTGCGCCTCGCGCTCGCCGGAACCGCCGCCACCGCCGCGCTCTACGGGTATGTCAACGCCGTCCAGCTGCTCAACTCCGCCGCCCTCGACCGGCTCCGGTTCTGGACCGTCGGCTCGCTCGCCTCCGCCGACATGGACACCGTGCGTCGCGTCGCGCCCTTCATCGCCGTCGGCGTCGTCCTCGCCCTGCTGATCGCCCGGCCGCTCAACGCCATGGAGCTGGGCGACGACAGCGCCCGCGCCCTCGGCGCCAACCTCAACCGCACCCGGGTCGTCGCCATGGCGGCCGTCACCCTGTTGTGCGGCGCCGCGACCGCCGCCTGCGGGCCGATCGTGTTCCTCGGGCTGATGGTCCCGTATCTCGTACGGGCCATCACCGGGCCCGACATGCGCTGGATCCTCCCGTACGCGGCGGTCCTCTCGCCCGTCCTCCTGCTCGGCTCCGACGTGGTCGGCCGGCTCGTCGCCCGCCCCGCGGAGCTCCAGGTCGGCATCGTCACCGCGCTGATCGGCGGCCCCGTCTTCATCCATCTCGTACGCCGCAAGAGGATGGCCCAGCTGTGACCACCAAGTCGCTACGGACCGGTGGCGGGCTCTCCGTACGGTACGAGCCGCGTGCCGCGCTCTCCGCGCTCCTGCTGCTCGTTCTCACCCTTGCCGCCGGCATCGTTCTCATCGGCAGCGGCGACTTCCCGATCGCCCCCGGCGACGTGGTCGCCACCCTCCTCGGCGACGGCACCCCCGTCCAGGAGTTCGCCGTCATGGACCTGCGGCTGCCGCGCGTCCTCGTCGCCGTCCTCGTCGGCGCCGCGCTCGGCATCGGCGGCGCCGTCTTCCAGTCGATCTCCCGCAACCCGCTCGGCAGCCCCGACGTCATCGGTTTCGGCCAGGGCGCCACCGTCGGCGCGCTGGGCGTCATCGTGCTCTTCCAGGGCAGCGCCATGGCCGCCGCGGCCGGCGCGGTGGTCGGAGCCCTGATCACGGGCGCCGCGATCTACCTCCTCGCCTGGAAGCGGGGGATCCACGGCTACCGGCTCGTCCTCGTCGGCATCGGCGCGGCCGCGATGCTCACCGCCGTCATCCACTACCTCATCACCAAGGCCAACCTGGTCGACGCCACCCGCGCCACGGTCTGGATGACCGGCTCGCTGGAGGGGCGTGACTGGGCCCAGTTCTGGCCGTTGTCCGCCGTCTGCTGCGTCCTGGTCCCGCTGGTCCTGGGGCACGGCAGGGCGCTGCGGATGCTGGAGATGGGCGACGACTCCGCGTACGCCCTCGGCGTGAAGGTCGAGCGGACCCGCATCGTGCTGATGGCCTCCGCCGTCGTGCTGGTCGCCGTGGCCACCGCCGCCGCCGGACCCATCGTCTTCGTCTCGCTGAGCGCCCCGCAGCTGGCCCGCCGGCTGACCCGCTCGCCCGGCCCCAACCTCGCCGCCTCCGCCCTCATGGGCTCCGCGGTGCTGCTGGTCGCCGACTGGACCGCCACCAACGCCTTCGGCGACCGGCAGCTGCCCGTCGGTGTCGTCACCGGAGTCCTCGGCGGCTGCTATCTGCTGTGGCTGCTCGTCACCGAGCGGAAGGCCGGTCGGATATGAGGGTCACGGCGGCGGATTCGAACCGTACGACACACAGGAGCAACCCCATGGCCCGTCAGGCCCAGCGGCTCAGCGCGGAGTCGGTCACCCTCGCCTACGACCAGCGGGTCATCGCCCGCGAGCTGTCCGTCGAGATCCCCGACAACTCGTTCACGGTCATCGTCGGGCCCAACGCCTGCGGCAAGTCGACCCTCCTGCGTGCCCTCTCCCGCATGCTCAAGCCCTCGCAGGGCCGGGTGCTCCTCGACGGGCAGAGCATCCACACCATGCCGGCCAAGAAGGTCGCCCGGACCCTCGGTCTGCTGCCCCAGTCCTCCATCGCCCCCGACGGCATCACCGTCGCCGATCTCGTGGCCCGCGGCCGGTACCCGCACCAGGGGCTGCTGCGCCAGTGGTCGCCGGAGGACGAGCGGATCGTCCAGGAGTCGATGGCGGCGACCGGGGTCGCGGAGCTGGCCGAGCGGTACGTCGACGAACTGTCCGGCGGCCAGCGCCAGCGGGTCTGGATCGCGATGGCGCTCGCCCAGCAGACCCCGCTGCTGCTCCTCGACGAGCCCACGACGTTCCTCGACATCCAGCACCAGATCGACGTCCTCGACCTGTGCGCCGAGCTGCACGAGAACCAGGGCCGGACGCTCGTCGCCGTCCTCCACGACCTCAACCACGCGGCCCGGTACGCCACCCACTTCATCGCCTGCAAGGGCGGCGAGGTCGTCGCCGAGGGGCCGCCGGCCGAGGTCGTCACGGCCGAGCTGGTCGAGCGGGTCTTCGGGCTCCGCTGCCAGGTCATCGAGGACCCGGAGACGGGGACACCGCTGGTCGTGCCGGCGGGGCGTAAGGCGCGGGCCGAGCGGACGCCGGCCGTACTACAGAAGTGAGCGCAGCTTCAGCAGGTCGCGGAAGCCGGCCTCCAGCCTGACCCGGCCGGAGGCCCACGCCTTCGCGAAGTTCAGCTCGCCGTCCACCATCGCCACCAGGTCGTCGCCCGTCATCGCCAGGCGGATCTGCGCCTTGGCGGGCGGCGGGCCCGGCACCGTGTCCTGGACCTCGATCCGGCCGCCCGCGATGCGCCCGGTGAACGTCGTGTCCAGGTCCGTGATGTGGCAGCTCAGGCTGCGGTCGAGCGCGGCGGCGCTGCGCACCTCGCCGTCCGCGCGGGAAAGATTGTCCGAAAGTCTGTCGAGTGCGCCGCGGCACTCCGTGATCGTGGCCATCGCCGTCGACCGTACCCCAGGGCTTCGCGATAGCGTCGGGGCATGAGCGACGTGACGGATGCAGCACCGGAGGCGGAAGCCGGGGAGGACGGCGGTTTTGAACCCGTCGCGCCCGCGCCGCTCGGTGTCGAGCGCGTGCCCACCGGCCGGCCCGATGTGGACGCGCTCCTGGAGCGGCTGGCCGACGCCGACCACCTTCCGGCCGACGGACACCTGGACGTGTACGAGGATGTACACCGTGGGCTGCGCTCCGAGCTGACCTCGCTCGACGCCGTCCGCCCCGGACCGACACCCGGTTCCGGACCGACACCGCCGACATCGTCGCCCACCCCTCTCCCGACCACCACCCCTCATCGTGGCCCTTCGGGCCGCCCCGACCATCTCAGGAGCTGAACCCAACGTGGCAGGAGTGGCACGCCGCCGTCTGGACGCCGAGCTGGTACGCCGCAAGCTCGCCCGCTCGCGCGAGCACGCCAGCCAGCTGATCGCCGCCGGGCGGGTGACCGTCGGGAAGGCGGTCGCGACCAAGCCCGCCACCCAGGTCGAGACGGCCGCGGCCATCGTCGTCGCCCAGGACGACGACGACCCCGACTACGTCTCGCGCGGCGGCCACAAGCTGGCCGGTGCCTTCGCGGCCTTCGTACCGCAGGGGCTGAAGATCGAGGGCCGGCGGGCGCTGGACGCGGGCGCGTCGACCGGCGGGTTCACGGACGTCCTGCTGCGCGCGGGCGCCGCGCACGTCGTCGCCGTCGACGTCGGCTACGGGCAGCTCGCCTGGTCGCTGCAGAGCGACGACCGGGTCACCGTCAAGGACCGCACGAACGTCCGCGAGCTGACCCTCGACGCCATCGACGACACCCCCGTCGACCTGGTCGTCGGCGACCTCTCCTTCATCCCGCTCGGCCTCGTGCTGCCCGCCCTGGTGCGCTGCACCGCGCCCGGCGCGGATCTCGTGCTCATGGTCAAGCCGCAGTTCGAGGTGGGCAAGGAACGCCTCGGTACGGGTGGCGTCGTGCGCAGCCCCGAGCTGCGCGCCGACACCGTACGGAACGTGGCGCGGCAGGCCGCCGAGCTCGGACTCGGGGTCCTCGGCGTGACCGCCAGCCCGCTGCCCGGCCCGTCCGGCAACGTCGAGTACTTTCTGTGGCTGCGGGCAGGGGCGCCCGCGCTGGATCCGGCGGATGTCGACCGCGCCGTGGCGGAGGGACCTCGTTGAGCTCAACGACCGCACCACCTGGTAGCCGTACTGTCTTCCTGCTCGCCCACACCGGCCGTCCGGCCGCCGTGCGCAGCGCCGAACTCGTCGTCCTCGGGCTGCTGCGCAGCGGGATCGGCGTCCGTGTCCTGGAGTCGGAGGCGGCCGATCTGCCGCTGCCGCCGTCCGTGGAGACGGTGCCCGAGGCGTGCAGCGACGCCCTGGAGGGCTGTGAGCTGCTGGTCGTCCTCGGCGGCGACGGGACGCTGCTGCGCGGCTCGGAGTTCTCGCGGGCGTCCGGGGTGCCGATGCTCGGCGTGAACCTGGGCCGGGTCGGCTTCCTCGCCGAGGCCGAGCGGGACGACCTCGACAAGGTCGTCGACCGGGTCGTCACCCGGGCGTACGAGGTCGAGGAGCGGATGACCCTCGACGTCGTCGTGTACGAGAACGGCGACGTGCTGCACCGGGACTGGGCGCTCAACGAGGCGGCCGTGCAGAAGGTCTCCCCGGAACGGATGCTGGAGGTCGTCCTCGCGATCGACGGCCGGCCGGTCACCGGCTTCGGCTGCGACGGGGTGATCTGCGCGACCCCGACGGGTTCGACGGCGTACGCCTTCTCGGCCGGCGGGCCGGTGATCTGGCCCGAGGTCGAGGCGCTGCTGATGGTGCCGATCGGGGCGCACGCGCTCTTCGCCAAGCCGCTGGTGACGACGCCCGAGTCGGTGCTCGCGGTGGAGGTCGAGCCGCACACGCCCAACGGCGTGTTGTGGTGCGACGGCCGGCGGACGGTCGAACTCCCGGCGGGGGCACGGGTGGAGGTCCGGCGCGGTGCGGTGCCGGTACGGCTCGCCCGGCTGCACCACGCCTCGTTCACGGACCGCCTGGTGGCGAAGTTCGCGCTGCCGGTGTCGGGGTGGCGGGGCGCGCCGCACCGAACGGCCGCACCCTCTGCCGGTACCCACCCCCACGGGTGACAGCCGTACGTCCGACCTGCGGGTTCGTCCCGTTCCGGCAGGGGCCGTCGCACAGCCGGGGTCCGACCTCGTAAGGTCTTCCCCGTGTTGGAGGAGATGCGGATACGGTCGCTCGGGGTCATCGACGACGCGGTTGTCGAGCTGTCGCCCGGTTTCACCGCGGTGACGGGCGAGACCGGTGCGGGCAAGACGATGGTCGTGACCAGCCTCGGGCTGCTGCTCGGCGGGCGCGCCGACCCCGCCCTGGTGCGGATCGGCGCCGGTTCGGCCGTCGTCGAGGGGCGGATCACGCTGGCAGCGGGCTCGGGCGTCGCCGTTCGCGCCGAGGAGGCGGGCGCCGAGCTGGACGACGGCGCGCTGCTCATCAGCCGGACGGTCTCGGCCGAGGGCCGCTCGCGCGCCCATCTCGGCGGGCGCTCGGTACCCGTCGGTCTGCTCGCCGAGCTCGCCGACGAACTCGTCGCCGTGCACGGCCAGACCGACCAGCAGGGGCTGCTCAAGCCGGCCCGGCAGCGGGGGGCGCTCGACCGGTACGCGGGCGACGCGGTCTCCGTACCGCTGGCCGCGTACGGGGACGCGTACCGGCGGCTGCGGGCCGTCGTCGCCGAGCTGGACGAGATCACCACCCGGGCGCGGGAACGGGCCCAGGAGGCCGATCTGCTGCGTTTCGGCCTTGGCGAGATCGAGGCCGTCGAGCCGCTGGCCGGTGAGGACGTCGAGCTGGCCGCGGAGGCGGAGCGGCTCGGGCACGCCGAGGCCCTCGCGTCCGCGGCCGCGCTCGCGCACGCGGCGCTCGCCGGGCAGCCCGAGGACCCGGAGGCCGTCGACGCGACGACCCTGGTCGCGGGCGCGGGGCGGGCGCTGGAGGCCGTACGGGCGCACGATCCGGCGCTCGCGTCCCTCGCCGACCGGATGGGCGAGATTTCGATCCTGCTCGCGGATGTGGCGGGGGAGCTGGCCGGTTACGCCGACAACCTGGACGCCGACCCGCGCCGCCTCGCGGCCGTGGAGGAGCGGCGCGCGGCGCTGACGCAGCTCACCCGGAAGTACGGCGCGGATGTCGCGGCCGTACTGGCGTGGGCGCAGGAGAGCGCGGCCCGGCTCACCGAGCTGGAGGGTGACGACGACCGGGTCGGCGAACTGACCGCCGAGCGGGACGCGCTGCGGGCCGAGCTCTCCGTGCTCGCGCAGGCGCTCACCGACGCCCGTACGGAGGCGGCGGCCCGGTTCGCCGACGCCGTCACCGCCGAGCTGGCCTCGCTGGCCATGCCGCACGCGCGTGTGTCGTTCGCGATCGGCCAGACCGAGGATCCGGACGGTGTCGAGGTCGGCGGGCGACGGGTCGCGTACTCGCCGTCCGGCGCCGACGAGGTCGAGCTGCTGCTCGCCCCGCACCCGGGCGCCCCGCCGAGGCCGATCGCCAAGGGCGCCTCCGGTGGTGAGCTGTCCCGGGTGATGCTGGCGGTGGAGGTCGTCTTCGCGGGTACGGACCCGGTGCCGACGTACCTCTTCGACGAGGTCGACGCGGGCGTCGGCGGCAAGGCGGCCGTGGAGATCGGCCGCCGGCTGGCGAAGCTCGCCAAGACCGCGCAGGTCGTCGTCGTCACCCACCTACCGCAGGTCGCGGCCTTCGCCGACCGGCAGCTGCTGGTGGAGAAGACCAACGACGGCTCGGTGACCCGCTCCGGTGTCACCGTCCTGGAGGGCGAGGACCGCGTCCGCGAGCTGTCGCGGATGCTGGCGGGCCAGGAGGACTCGGAGACGGCCCGGGCGCACGCGGAGGAACTGCTGGCTACGGCCCGGGCCGACGGCTGAGGGTCGGCCCGGTCGTTCTGACGCCGAGGCTGGTGCCTACGCTGGGGCGCATGATCGGGAAGCTGGGCAGGGTCGGAGCGTTCGCGGTGGCCGCGGGGGTCAGCCGGGCGGTGTACGTGGCGTCGCGGCGGCGGGACGACCCGCGGTGGCGGCGCGAGAACCACGCCGGGCGGAGCGTCGACCTGTACGCGGGGCCCGCCACCGCCGTCGGTGCCGCCGGGGCCGCCGTGGCGGCGGGTAATCCGCCGGCCGCCTTCGCCGTGCTCGCCGCCGGGGCGTGTGGGGCGTACGACGACTGGAAGGGTGACCATCGGCGGGGCCTCCGGGCGCACCTCGGGGCGCTGCGGGACGGGGAGGTGACCAGCGGGACCGTGAAGCTGTTCGGGATCGGGGCCGCCGGGCTCGTCGCCGGGGCGCTGCTCAAGGAGCGGCCCGTGGACAAGGTCCTCGCGGGCATCGTCATCGCCGGCACCGCGCACTTCGTCAACCTCATGGACGTCGCCCCCGGCCGCGCCGCGCTCACCGTGCTCGGGCTCGGCGCGCCCGGGCTGCTGCGCGGGACGCTCGCCGCCGCGCCGATGGGCGCCGCGGCCGCCGTCCTCGTCGACGACCTCGGCGAGCGGACCATGCTCGGCGACACCGGCGCGCACGCGCTCGGCGCCGCCGTCGGCAGCGCGATCGCCGCCGGGAACGGGCGGTTCGGACTCGCGGTCCACGCGGCCGGGCTCGTCGCGGCGGCGGTGTACGGAGACAAGGTCAGCGACCTCGCGCGTTCACCCGTGTGAGTGATAGCGCGCGGCGAGTTGAAGCCTCGGACGCTGCCACGACACGGCCACGACGCGGCTTCGGTGCCGGAACGTGCGTACGGGCTGGCATCCTTGGGCGCGTGACACAGCTCCGTACGGTCCAAGTGCTGGGCGGCGGCAGCGCGGGCAGCAGCGCTCACGTCAGATCACTTGCCTCGGGGCTCGTGGCCAGGGGCGTGCGGGTGACCGTGTGCGCCCCGGCCGAACTCGACCGCGCCTACGACTTCATCGGCGCCGGCGCGCACTTCGTGCCCGTCGCGCGCCGCAACGATCCCGCGACGGTCGCGCAGCTCCGTAACGCCTGCATCGGCGCGGACGTGGTGCACGCGCACGGGCTGCACGCCTCCGTGCGCGCGACGCTCGCGCTGTCGGGCGCCGTGCGGGGGCCGGCGCTCGTGACGACGTGGCACACCCGTAGCCACGTGGACGGGGCGCGGGGTGGGATGTTGCGGCTGCTCGAACGAAGGACGGTGCGGGCGGCGGCGGTTGTCCTCGGGACGTCCTCGGAGCTGGTCGACCGGGCGCGGCGGCGGGGGGCTCGGGACGCGCGGCTCGCGCCGGTGACGGTGCCCGCGTCGCGGGCGCCGGTCTGCCTGCACGACGGCAAGGCGCGGGCGGAACTGGGGGCGGTGGACCGGCCGTTGCTGATGGCGGTCGGGGCGCTGGTGCCGGAGCGCGGGTACGGGTTGCTCCTTGACGCGGCGCGGGAGTGGCGGGACCTGGATCCGCAGCCGCTGCTCGTGATCGCGGGGGAGGGGCGCGAACGGGCGGCGCTGCAGCGGCGGATCGAGGCGGAGGGGCTTGCGGTACGGCTGATCGGCCGCCGGGACGACGTGGCGGAGCTGCTGGCGGCGGCGGACGTGGCGGTGCTGCCGTCGCGCTGGGAGGCCCGCGCGCTGCTGGCGCAGGAGGCGTTGCGGCTCGGGGTGCCGCTGGTCGCGACGGCGGTGGGCGGGGTGCCGGAACTGGTCGGGGACGCGGCGGAGTTGGTGCCGTGGGGGGACGCGGGGGCGCTGGCGGCGGCGGTGCGGGGCTTGTTGGAGGACACGGACCGGCGGATGGACCTGGCGGCGGCGGGGCGGGTGCAGGCGCGGACGTGGCCTACGGAGGACGAGACGATCGCGCATGTGTTGAGCGTGTACGACGAGTTGGCGGGGCGGCGGTGAGGTTCGGGGCGGGTGCGCTGCTGGGCGGGGCGGCGGCCCACACATACACTCGCTATCT
>NZ_JAUPWM010000178.1:0-424 GCF_032436795.1 Streptomyces sp. P9(2023) | reverse complement strand
CAAAACGTTGCTCAGGCGCTTGGTAGAGTGTCTCGGCAGCGTCATTGCCTAACGTTGCATGGGCATAAATGCCATAACGGTGAGCATATTCCTGATCAGCGGAGGCCGCGGCCTGCACAAACGGCTCGCGTTGGTGAACGCTAGAGCGAAGCGGCAAGCCGCGTTCCTGCCAATCAAATTGAAAGCTGGTAATGTCAGGCGCTGCCTGCGCATGCAAGATACGACCAGCGCGGCCCTCGCTTTGTGCCAGCGAGCGGAACTGGTCGGGCTCAGCCACGACATGCAGCCGATCACCCTGGCGCTCTATGCGCTGCACTTGAAGGCCCGCATTTTGATTGAGCAATTGGCTGGTAGCTTGCCAAGTAGGCTGTGCTTCCGCGGTTAGCGCCACCGGTGCTGGGTCGTTCTTAACTTGGCTAAGCCC
>NZ_JAUPWM010000177.1:0-424 GCF_032436795.1 Streptomyces sp. P9(2023) | reverse complement strand
CCAGCGCCGACGCCTGCGCCCGCAGCCCCTCCGCATAGGTCGGGAACTGGCGGATGAGAGAATCGTTATCGACACCCTGCTTCTTGGCCGCCTCGGCCATGCGGGCGAACGCGGCGGCGGCCTTGTCGGCGTGGCCGGTGCCAACCATCTGGCCGAGCGCCTGATCTGCTCGCCGGAAGCCCTCTTCCAGTTCCTTGAGTGCGCCCAGATTGGCCGATGCGCCTGCAAAAAGGTTGGCCATCGGGTCAGAGCTGTTCCGCAGGTCATCCCACTTCCTCAGCTGCTCGAACGCCCCTTCGACGCTCAGTTCGATCTTCTGCCAACCCATGCTCGTCTGAGCCGCGAAGTCTTGGCGAGACATTGCGGCGGCGGCGGATTCAGTGGACAGGGCCAGCTGATTCATCAACGAAGCGGTTTGCTCAAG
>NZ_JAUPWM010000176.1:0-425 GCF_032436795.1 Streptomyces sp. P9(2023) | reverse complement strand
CGGATGCCTTCAACACCCCTATCGATAATGCTTGCGCGCTCATTCATCTTAATTTCCTCTTAGTCTACTTTCTTCACTTGTTTGACGCTGGTAGCAGCCGGAATTAGGCCAGTAGCCAGCAGGGAAACGCCAATCAGGCCATGAACGGCAGCCGGGATAGCGTCCAGCATACGATCAGGCAACATTGCGTAAAAAGCAACTACTGCGGCAAAGTTGATGCCAGCCAGATGGGTAGACCAGCGCTTGTACCAACTGACCTTAACGGGCTGAACAGTGATCGGCAGGCCATCCGGCTTCTTATCAGGATCCAAGATGATCGGGTCATCGGAACCGGCGATGCGGGTAGGCTCAAGGATAATAGGATCATCGGGTGTCGGCATTGGATTTTTCCTTTTCTTTCAGTTTGGCGGAAGCTTCTTTCTCTA
>NZ_JAUPWM010000064.1:0-14457 GCF_032436795.1 Streptomyces sp. P9(2023) | reverse complement strand
GTTCCACGGAGAGCTCCATACCAAGAGACCCTGCCACACAAGATCAAGTAACGCTGACGGAATCACGAGACACTAGCTGTCCAGGTGCGGGAACAGGTCGGTGAACGGTGTCGCCGTCGCCGAGATCCCGCGCCCGAACGGCGCGTCGAAGTCCCAGATCAGGAAGAGCAGGAAGGCGATGAGCGCGCTGAACAGACCCGCGAGCAGCAGTTCCCGGCCCGTCCGCCGGATCTGCAGGGTGAAGATCAGCCCGACCGTCACCACGGCTCCGGTGATCAGGCCGAACCACACCACCCCCGGCATCGTCGCCCCCGCGCCCTCGCCGCGGGCGCCCCGCGTGTCGTCCACCACGGCCACCTGGTCCACGAGCGGCTGGTACGCCTGCCCCTCGTGGTCGGTGGCCGGCTGGTAGTCGGTCACCGACCGGCGTACCCGCTCCAGCAGCTTGGTGCCCTCGTCGCTGAGTTCCCCGTGCTCGGACATGTAGCGCCACTCCTCGTCGACGACGAACGAGACGTACGCGTCGACATCGGCACGGATCGCGGTCCGTACCTCCGCCGGGTACACCTCGACGCGCGCCGAAATCTCGTGCAGCGCCTGGGCCTCCTGGCGCACGGTCTCCTGGGCCGCGCCGCGCGCCTCCCAGACGCCGGCGATGGCGAGGCCGAGCACGATCGCGTAGATCACGCCGATCATCATCGTCATGTACTCCATGACGTCGGGCGTCTCGCTGGGGTCGTCGTCGTCCGGGACCCGGCGGTTGTTGATGACGACGATGGTGAGGACGACGGCGCAGGCGGCGGCCATCGCGATGGTCAGGACGAGCCATTCGGACATGGTGATTCCTTCGGCGGGGCTCAGCGGGAACGGGGGCGCAGGATCGCGGTCGCGAGCACTGCCGGGGCGGTGAGGAGCAGCATCATCGTCACGGGCGACGTTCCGCCCTCGGGCTGCGGCCGGGCGTGCCGGCGGTAGGCGGGCAGGGCCACGGGGGTGGCGGTCGGCGGCCGGGAGCGCGGCGAGGGTGTCGGGGACGGCGGCGGGGGAGCGGGCACGGGTGCCTCGGGCGCCGGTGCGGGCTTCGGTGGCGCCGGCTTCGGCTCCGGCGGGGCGGGCGGCGGCGGTGGTTCCGCGGGTACGGCGGGGGGCGGCGGGGCGGGCTTCGGCGGCGGCGCGGGTTCCGGCGTGGGCGCCGGACGCGGCGGCCCGGGAGGCCGAGGGGTCGGCGTGGGCGAACAGGCGCCCGGCCCGATGACCGCGACCGAGGTGTTCGAGCCGCCCGGCCCGGTCGTGGCGTAGGCGCAGGCGTCGGCGGCCGCGGGCGCCGGGGCGGCGAGCAGCCACACCAGCGCGGCGACCGCCAGGGGCCGTGCGAGAGGAGATCCGTACAGAGACACGCCGAAGAGCATGATCAGAGTGCGGTCGCACCACGCCGGGAATGGGCGCGGATTCCCCGGAAGGTGGGGATCTCGGGGTGCATCGGTTTGACGATCTACGGAAGTTTCCGCGCCGCCCGTTGAGTACGACGTCGCCGTGGCCCGTATCCAATGCCGGGAAGCGGCCGAGCGGGCCGCGCCAACACGCGACGAGGCTATGGGAGTTGACATGAAGACCTGGGGGAACGCGGCGCTCGCTCTGACGGCGGCGGCCGTGCTCGCACTGACGACGGCGTGCGGTCAGGAGCAGGGCGACGCCACGCTGGGCGGTCAGCCGGCGGGGGCCGCGAACCCGGCCGGCGCACCCGCCGAGAGCGGCTCGGGTTCGGAGGGTTACGCCTCCGGGGGTTACGGCTCCGGATCCGACTCCGACGGCAGCGGCGTGGCCGAACCCGCCGGGCAGTTGGCGGTCTCGGCCACGAAACAGCTCGGCAAGGTGGTCACCGACAGCGAGGGTTTCACCCTCTACCGATTCGACAAGGACTCCTCCTCCCCTCCCAAGGCCACGTGTGTGGACGCCTGCGCCGCCGTCTGGCCCGTGGCCGGTGCCGAGGGCGCCAAACCCCCGGCCGGTGTGGACGCTTCGCTCATCGGCGAGGTGACCCGGCCCGACGGCGGCAGGCAACTGACCATCGGCGGCTGGCCGATGTACCGGTACGCCAAGGACACGGCGCCGGGCGACGTCAACGGGCAGGGTGTCGGCGGCACCTGGTTCGCCGCCGCCCCCGACGGAAAGAAGGCCGCGGCGCCGTCGGGCGAGGGCGCCGCGGAGGCGCCGGAAACGGACGCGGCGGGGCTCTCGGTGCGCAAGGACCCCGAACTCGGTGACATCGTGATCGATTCGCGAGGAATGACGGTCTACCGGTTCAAGAAGGATTCCGCCTGGCCGATGAAGTCGGCCTGTACGGGAGCCTGCCTGGAGAAGTGGCCGGTTGTCGCCCCTGTCGACAAGAACGACATCGAGGGCATCACCAAGAAGGGCTTCGTCACCTTCGACCGTCCCGACGGCATCAAGCAGCAGACGATCGACTGCTGGCCCCTCTACACCTTCGCCGGTGACAAGGCGCCCGGAGACACCAACGGCCAAGGTGTGGGCGGCACCTGGTACGCGGTGTCGCCCGGCGGAAAGCTGGTCGGAGCGCCGAAGTAACTCCCCCGCGCAGCGCTTCCGGCCAGGCCGGCCCGCCGTCACTTCTCGTGTGACGGCGGGCCGGCGCACATCCATATGCACGTGAACGTGCACGCGCCGAAGGCGTGAACTCTGCGTTCTCCGCGCACGTGCCAATGGCGTGTGACCAAGAACGGACCGCGAATTTCCGTTTCCACTCGCTCTCTCGGCGGGCGATCAGTAGCCTCGGCTCGAACACCGGCCGCGAACACATGGCCGTATCCCCCGTGGCGACTTGTTGGAGACATTGATGGAGCGTCCCGCCTGGGCCCCGCCGGGTATCGATATCTCGGTACCGAGCGTGTCCCGTATGTACGACTTCTATCTGGGCGGCTCGCACAATTTCGAGGTGGACCGCGAAGCGGCCCGCAAGGCCATGGAGTTCATGCCGGGACTGCCCAAGATCATGCAGGCGAATCGGGCCTTCATGCGCCGGGCCGTGCGCTTCGCCGTCGACAACGGCGTCACCCAGTTCCTCGACATCGGCTCCGGCATACCGACGTTCGGGAACGTCCACGAGGTCGCCCAGGCCGCCTCCCCCGACGCCCGCGTGGTGTACGTCGACCACGACCCGGTGGCCGTCGCGCACAGCCGCGCCGTCCTGGAGGGCAGGGACCGCTGCGCCGTCGTCGCGGCCGACCTGCGCAAGCCGCGGGAGATCCTGAACAGCCCCGAGGTTCGTGAACTCCTCGACCTGGACAAGCCGGTGGCGCTGTTGCTTGTGGCCGTCCTGCACTTCCTGGAGGACGAGGACGAGCCGGGCAAGGCCGTCGCCGAGCTGATCGACGGCCTCCCGCCCGGCAGCCTGCTCGTGCTCACCCACGCCTCCTACGAGGGCATACCGCTGACCCAGGACGAGGCCGCCGGCACCGTCGGGGTGTACCGCAGCATCCGCAATCCGCTCGTGATGCGCTCGCACGGCGAGATCGGCCGCTTCTTCGAGGGCTGCGAACTCATCGAGCCGGGCCTGGTGTCCATGCCCGACTGGCGGCCCGACAGCCCGGTCGAGGACGAGGACCCGTTCGCCTTCTCGGGCTTCGCAGGTGTGGGGCGCAAGGCGTGAAGGTGCCGGCGCAGCCGTCCGGTTCCGGCGCGGAGCCGGACGGCCTCGAGGACAGACTCAGGCGGTTCGTGACGATCTGGAGCCGGGCCACCTTCCCGGTCACGGCCACCTCGATGACCCGCGCCGAGTTCGAGCAGCGGCTGCTGCCCCTCGCCCGCGAACTGCGCGCCGCGCTCCACGACAGGTCCTTCGACACGGCCCCCGCGCACCGCGCGGGAGCCGCCCTCGTGGGCGTCCACTGCACCGACCCCGACGCGCTCAGCCGCACCCTCGGGGTCATCGACGCGTACCTGGTGCTGTACTGCGGCGAGGAGGAGACCGCCTCCACGGGCGCGGGTTCCGCCGCCGGCCCGCCGACCGTCACCGCCACGGAGGAGCTGCGGGCCCGCTGCGCACGGCTCCAGCACGCCATGGCGGCCGGCTTCGCCCAGGCCCTGCGCGAGCGGACCCGTATGGAGCAGGAGGCCATCGCGCGCTCCGCGCTCAACGCCCGCAGCGCCGCCGAAGTCGCCCTCCACCACACCGAGAGCCGCTTCCGGGCGGTCTTCGACGGGGCGGCGATCGGGATCGGCATAGCCGACCTCGACGGGAACATCCTGGAGGTCAACGAGACCCTCACCCGGATGTTCGGCGGCCTGGAGTCGCACGTCGTCAGCCGCAACGTCAGCGACTGGTCGCACCCCGAGGACGGCCCGCACGTCTGGAAGCTGTACGGCGAGCTGGTACGCGGCGAACGCGAGCACTACCGCGTCGAGAAGCCGTACTACCGGGGCGACGGCACGGTCCTGTGGACCAACCTCACCGTCTCACTGCTGCGCGACGCCGAGGGCGTCCCCCAGTACCAGCTGGCGCTGATGGAGGACACCACCGAACGGCGGCTGCTCAACCTGCGGCTGCGGTACGAGGCGACCCATGACGCGCTCACCGGACTGCCGAACCGGACCCTGTTCTTCGAGCGCCTGGAGAAGGCGCTCGCCCCGGTCGACGGCGGGCGGTTCGGCCTCTGCTACCTCGACCTGGACGGCTTCAAGGCCATCAACGACAGCCTCGGCCACTCGACCGGTGACCGGCTGCTCGTCGAGGTCGCCGACCGGTTGCAGAGCTGCGCCACCGCGCCCGGCGAGATGGTGGCCCGGCTCGGCGGCGACGAGTTCGTCGCCCTGACCACCGGCCCGGACACCGAGCGGGAGGTCGTCGAGCTGGCCAACCGTATGCTCGCCACGCTCACCACCCCCGTCCGGATCGACGGCCGGGAGCTGAGTGTCCGGGGCAGCGTCGGGGTCGTCGAGGGCCCGGCGGGGGAGCGGACCCCGGCCGAGGTGCTGCGCAGCGCCGACATCACCATGTACCGCGCCAAGTCGGCGGGCGGCAACCGCTTCGAGTTCGCCGACGCCGAGGCCGACGCCCGCGCGATCACCCGGCACGGGCTGACCACCGCGCTGCCGGCGGCCCTGGAGCGCGGTGAGTTCTTCATCGAGTACCAGCCGCTGGTGCACCTCGGCGACGGCAGCGTGCACGGCGCGGAAGCGCTCGTACGGTGGTGCCATCCGCAGCACGGGGTGCTCGGGCCCGACCGGTTCATCCCGCTCGCCGAGAACACCGGGCTGATCGTGCCGCTCGGCCGCTGGGTCCTCCAGGAGGCCGTCCGCCAGGCCCGGTTCTGGCAGGCCCGGCACTCCGACGGCGGCCCGCTGCGCATCAACGTCAACCTCTCGCCGACCCAGCTGCACCATCCGCGCCTGGTCGCCGACACGGTCGACGTCCTGGAGCGGTCGGGCCTCGAACCGGGCGCGCTGTGCCTGGAGGTGACGGAGTCGGCGCTGATCGGCGCGGACGACGACCTGCTGAAGCCGCTGCGGCAGCTCGCCGAGATGGGCGTGGACATCGCGCTCGACGACTTCGGCACGGGCTACTCGAACCTGGCGAACCTGCGGCGGCTGCCGGTGAGCGTCCTGAAGCTGGACCGTTCCTTCACACAGGGCATGCAGCGGCATCCCGCGGACCCGGTCGACCTGAAGATCGTGGAGGGCATCGTCTCGCTGGCGCACAGCCTGGAGCTGGCGGTGACGGTGGAGGGCGTGGAGACGGGCGCGCAGGCGCAGCAGCTCCGCGACCTCGGCTGCGACACGGCCCAGGGCTGGTACTACGCCCGCCCGGGCGCCCCGGACCGCATCCACTCCCTGCTCCTGGCGGACGCGGTGTAGTTCGCCCCCCGCCCCGTGTGGGCATGCGCCCCGCCGGGGCGATGCCCACACGGACCGCACGCGGACTCGCAACACCCCGGCCGAACTCGACCACTACGCCGCCGGAATCAGGGCCTTCCTCGCCGCCTACCGCTGACCACCGCGTCTCGCCCTGCCGAGCCGGCCTCGTCAGACCTTGCGGAGCAGGAGCCGCTGCAGCTCCCGTGCGGCGCGCGGTGGCGCCACGTCGCTGCGGTGCGCCAGGGCGATCGTGCGGCGCAGGCCCGGGCGGGCCAGGGCCGTGACCCGGAGGTCGCGGCCCGCCCGGGCCGCGACCATCGCCGGGACGACCGCCATCCCCAGACCCGCCCGTACGAACCCGAGCACCGCATCCATCTCGCCGCCCTCCACCGTGAACGACGGCTCGAAGCCCTCCGCCCGGCACGCCGCCACCGTCAGCTCCCGCAGGTCGTAGCCGTGCCGGAACATCACAAGCGGCTGGTCGCGGAGGTCCGCGATCCGCACCGGGCGGGCCGGCGCCGGGGCCGCCGCGCTGGACACCACCACCAGGTCCTCCCGCAGCAGCTCGACCGTCGTCAGCGCCGGGGACGGGGTCGGCAGCGGCAGCACCACCAGCGCCAGATCGAGCGCGCCACGGGCCAGCTTCCGTACGAGATCGTGCGAGCCGCCCTCCTCGATGAGCAGCCGGATCCCCGGGTGTAGATCGTGGAAGGCGCGCAGCACGTCCGGCAGCAGACCCGTGCACAGACTCGGCGTCGCGCCGAGCCGCACCCGCCCCCGCTTCAGCTGCACCAGCTCCTGCACCTCGTGCCGCGCCGTGTCCGTGTCCGCGAGGATCCGCCGGGCCAGCGGCAGCAGCGCCTCGCCCGCGTCGGTCAGCGCGATGTTCCCCCGCGCCCGGCTGAACAGCTCCGCCCCCAGCTCCGACTCCAACGCCCTGATCTGCTGCGAGAGCGAGGGCTGGGAGACGTGCACCCGCTCGGCCGCGCGCGTGAAGTGCCGGGTCTCGGCCACGGCCACGAAGTAGAGAAGCTGCTGGAACTGCATAGGCTCAGCCTATCGAGATGAGCCGGACCATGTCTTGGACCTCTCGGGCCCTCCGGCCCTAGCGTCTGATGCATGGCTCTGGCAACGAAGACGGCACCGCCGCCGCCCACCCGCCCCCGCGGCTTCTGGTCCTCGACCATCGGCAAGAAGACCGTCATGGCCGTCAGCGGTCTCCTCATGCTCGGCTACCTCGTGGCCCACGTCATGGGCAACCTCAAGGTCTTCTTCGGCCCCGAGGAGTTCAACGCCTACGGCCACTGGCTGCGCACCATGGGCGCCCCCGTCCTGCACTATTCCTGGGCCCTCTGGCTGGTCCGGATCGTGCTGCTCGCCGCCGTGATCGGCCACGCCGTCTCCGCGTACCAGCTCAGCAGGCGCGACATCAAAGCCCGCCCGACCGGCTACGTCCACCGCCGCAAGGGGTCCTCGTACGCCACCCGCACCATGCGCTGGGGCGGGATCATCATGGCCCTCTTCATCGTCTGGCACGTCCTGGACCTGACCACCGGCACCGTCCACACCGGCGGATTCCAGGAGGGCCGGCCGTACGAGAACGTCGTGGACACCTTCTCCACCTGGTACGGCAACGCCATCTACATCGTCGCCATGGTCGCCGTCGGCCTGCACGTCCGCCACGGCTTCTGGAGCGCCGCCCAGACCCTCGGCGTCGGCAACGCCCGTCGCGAGCGGCTCCTCAAGATCCTCGCCAACGGCCTCGCGCTCGTCCTGACCGTGGGCTTCGTCTCCGTACCCGTCGCCGTCATGACCGGAGTGGTGAGCTGACATGAGCTTCCTCGACTACACGACCGGCGAGCCGGTCGTCGACCACAAGGCCCCGGCCGGACCCATCGCCGAACGCTGGGACACCCGCCGCTTCCAGGCGAAGCTGGTCAACCCCGCCAACCGGCGCAAGCACACCGTGATCGTCGTCGGCACCGGACTCGCGGGCGGCTCGGCCGGCGCGACTCTCGCCGAACAGGGCTACCACGTCGTCCAGTTCTGCTACCAGGACTCCCCGCGCCGCGCCCACTCGATCGCCGCCCAGGGCGGCATCAACGCCGCCAAGAACTACCGCAACGACGGCGACTCCGTCCACCGCCTCTTCTACGACACCGTCAAGGGCGGCGACTTCCGCGCCCGCGAGTCCAACGTCCACCGCCTGGCGCAGATTTCGGTCGAGATCATCGACCAGTGCGTCGCCCAGGGCGTGCCCTTCGCCCGCGAGTACGGCGGCCTGCTCGACACCCGCTCCTTCGGCGGCGTCCAGGTGTCCAGGACGTTCTACGCCCGCGGCCAGACAGGGCAGCAGCTCCTCCTCGGCGCGTACCAGGCGCTCTCCCGGCAGATCGCCGCCGGCAACGTCGAGATGCACGCCCGCACCGAGATGCTCGACCTGATCGTGGTCGACGGGCGGGCCCGGGGCATCGTCGCGCGCGACCTGATCACCGGAGCGATCTCCACGCACTACGCGGACGCCGTCGTCCTCGCCAGCGGCGGCTACGGCAACGTCTTCTATCTGTCGACGAACGCGATGAACTCCAACGCCACCGCCGTCTGGCGGGCCCACCGGCGCGGCGCGTACTTCGCCAACCCCTGCTTCACCCAGATCCACCCCACCTGCATCCCGCGCACCGGCGACCACCAGTCCAAGCTGACCCTGATGAGCGAGTCGCTGCGCAACGACGGCCGTATCTGGGTCCCCAAGGCGAAGGGCGACACCCGCCCGGCCGCCGAGATCCCCGAGGACGAGCGCGACTACTACCTGGAGCGGATCTACCCGTCCTTCGGCAACCTCGTCCCGCGCGACATCGCCTCCCGCGCCGCGAAGAACGTCTGCGACGAGGGGCGCGGCGTCGGGCCGGGCGGCCAGGGTGTGTACCTCGACTTCGCCGACGCGATCCGGCGGATGGGCCGCAAGGCGGTCGAGGAGAAGTACGGCAACCTCTTCGACATGTACGAGCGGATCACCGCGGAGAACCCGTACGAGGTCCCGATGCGGATCTACCCGGCCGTGCACTACACGATGGGCGGACTCTGGGTCGACTACGACCTCCAGACCACCGTGCCGGGCCTGTTCGCGATCGGCGAGGCCAACTTCTCCGACCACGGCGCCAACCGGCTCGGCGCGTCCGCGCTGATGCAGGGCCTCGCCGACGGCTACTTCGTCCTGCCGGCGACGATCAACGACTACCTGGCCAGGCATCCGTCCGACACGCCGGTCACCGACGAACACCCCGCCGTGCGCGAGGTGTTGGCGGAGACCGAGGACCGGCTGAATCTGCTGCTCGCGGTCGACGGCGACCGGACCCCGGACTCCTTCCACCGCGAACTCGGCGAACTGATGTGGGAGTTCTGCGGCATGGCTCGTACGGCCGAGGGTCTGCGCAAGGCGCTCGACCGCATCCCGCAGATCCGCGAGGAGTTCTGGCGCCGGATCAAGGTTCCGGGCACGGGCGAGGAGTTCAACCAGTCGCTCGAGAAGGCCAACCGGATCGTCGACTACCTCGAACTCGCCGAGCTGATGTGCCTCGACGCGCTCGACCGCGCCGAGTCCTGCGGCGGGCACTTCCGCGAGGAGTCACAGACCCCGGACGGCGAGGCCGCGCGCCGCGACGAGGAGTTCTCGTACGCGGCGGCCTGGGAGTTCAACGAGGGCGCCGCCCCCGTCCTGCACAAGGAAGACCTCGTCTTCGAGTACGTCCATCCCACCCAGCGGAGCTACGCATGAGGCTCAACCTGCGCGTCTGGCGGCAGAAGAACGCCGACGCCCCCGGCGCCATGGCCACCTACGAGGTGGACGGCATCTCCTCCGACATGTCGTTCCTGGAGATGCTCGACACGCTCAACGAGGAGCTCATCCTGCGCGGTGAGGACCCGGTCGCCTTCGACCACGACTGCCGCGAGGGCATCTGCGGCGCGTGCAGCCTGGTCATCAACGGCGACGCGCACGGCCCCGAGCGCACCACCACCTGCCAGCTCCACATGCGGTCGTTCGTCGACGGCGACACCATCGACATCGAGCCCTGGCGGGCCTCCGCCTTCCCGGTGGTCAAGGACCTGGTCGTCGACCGCACGGCCTTCGACCGCATCATCCAGGCCGGCGGCTACATCAGCGCCCCCACCGGCTCGGCCCCCGAGGCCCATGCCACCCCGGTGCCGAAGGCCGATGCCGACTTCGCGTTCGAGCACGCCGAGTGCATCGGCTGCGGCGCGTGCGTGGCGGCCTGCCCGAACGGCTCGGCGATGCTCTTCACCTCGGCGAAGGTCAACCACCTGAACGTGCTGCCCCAGGGCTCCCCGGAGCGCGAGACCCGGGTCCTGGACATGGTCGGACAGATGGACGCCGAGGGCTTCGGCGGCTGCACCCTCACGGGGGAGTGCGCGACGGCCTGCCCGAAGGGGATCCCGCTGCCGTCGATCGCCGCGATGAACAAGGAGTGGCTGCGGGCGACGCGCAAGTCCTCCCGGCGGTAGCCGCGGCCTCCTGGTGCCCTTCGTCTGCCGGGTTCAGCCGCCGACCGCGCGCAGGGTGCCCGGCCGGCGGCCCACGAGCCGGTCCAGGGCGGCGGAGGACGCCTCGTCGGCGGGCAGCCGCACCACCAGCTGCTGCCCGTCGGCCTCCGCCAGCTCCAGCACCTCGTACGCGAGCCGCAGCTCGCCGGCCTCCGGGTGTACCAGCCGTTCCACGCCCGAGCGCTCCGGCAGGACACCGGACGCCGTGAGCCGGTCGGAGAAGGCCGCGCCCGCGGTGATCGTCAGCTCCCGCGCCAGTTCCGCCATCGCGGGGTCGGAGCCGGTGATGCCGAAGTACAGCCCCGCCACCTGCTGGTCGGCGACCCGGTCCCAGTCCGGGTAGACCTCGCGGGCCCGCGGATCGGTGAAGACGTAGCGCGGCAGGCTCGGCGGATCGCCGTCGAGCAGCCCGACCGGTCGGGCGATCCGCGCGTAGCCGTCGCTGTACGCGACGATCTCGCCCAGTACGTTCGTCACCGCGGCCGGGGTCGCCCCCAGCCGGTCGAGCAGCGCCCGCACCGTGGACCGCACCTCGCGGGCCGGCGCGGGCGCCATCGCGCACAGGTGGTGGTCCTGGGTCTTCATCAGCCGCCGCATGTGGACCCGGGCGTCGAGCGGCAGCCGCAGCGCGTCGCTCAGCGCGCCGAGGACCTGGGCCGAGGGGTTGCGGTCCCGGCCCTGCTCCAGGCGGGTCAGGTACTCGACGCTGATCCCGGCGAGCATCGCCAGCTCCGACCGCCGCAGCCCCGGGGTCCGGCGGCGCATCCCTGCGGGCAGCCCGGCCTCGGCAGGGGTCAGGGCCTCGCGGCGGGCGCGCAGGAAGGCCCCCAGTTCGTTGTCGCTCACCCGACGATCGTACGAGGACGGGAGGGGGCGAGGGTGGCCCTGTCACTACCAGGCTCGGCACTACCCGGCTTCGTACTACCCGCCTCGGTGCGGCCTTCCTCGCTCCCGGGCGGGGCCCCAGGGTGGAGCCATGACCACTGAACCGCAGACCCACCCGACCGCCCTGCCGCTGACCGCGGGCCGCTGGGACTTCGACCCGATGCACTCCGCCGTCGGCTTCACCGTCCGTCACCTCGGCATCTCCAAGGTGCGCGGCCGCTTCAACGACCTGACCGCCGAGCTCGTCGTCGGCGAGACCCTGGCCGACTCCTCGATCACCGCGACCGTCGCGCTCGCCTCGATCGACACCGGCAACACGGACCGCGACGCGCATGTGCGGGCCGCGGACCTGCTCGACGTCGAGAAGCGTCCGACGATGACGTTCCGCTCGACCCGGATCGGCGGCGCGGGCGAGGCGTGGACCCTGGCGGGCGACCTCACCATCGGGGACGTGACCCGTCCGATCACCTTCGACGTCGAGTTCGGCGGCGTCGTGGACGTGCCGGTGGACGGCAGCCGGCACGCGGGCTTCGACGCGACCGGCGAGTTCCGCCGCAGCGACTTCGGGCTCGACTTCGCGCCCGGGTTCCTCGGTGACGTGATCAAGGTCAGCCTGGAGGTCCAGTTCGTCGAGCCCAAGTAGCCCTGGGCCGACGGGCATTCGGCCCCCGCGCGGTCAGCCGTCGAGCCGGGCCGCGAGATACCGCGCGGTCCGGCTCGCCGGCGCCCCGGCCACCATCCGCGGCGGCCCTTCGGCGACGATCCGGCCGCCCTCCTCGCCGCCGCCCGGCCCGAGGTCGATCACCCAGTCCGCCGTCGCCACCACGTCCATGTCGTGCTCGACCACGACCACCGAGTGGCCCGCGTCGACCAGGCCGTGGAGCTGCCGCATCAGGACCTCCACGTCCGCCGGGTGGAGCCCGGTCGTCGGCTCGTCCAGGACGTAGAGGGTGTGGGCCCGGCGCGGGCGCTGGAGCTCCGAGGCCAGCTTGATGCGCTGGGCCTCGCCGCCGGACAGTTCGGTCGCCGGCTGGCCGAGCCGCAGATAGCCGAGGCCGACGTCGAGCAGCGTGCGCAGACTCCGGGCGGCGGCCGGGGTGTCGGCGAAGAACTCGGCCGCCGACTCGACGGTCAGGTCGAGCACCTCGGCGATGGTGAGCCCGCGCAGCCGGACCTCCAGCGTCTCCGGGTTGTAGCGGGCGCCCCGGCAGTCCGGGCAGGGCGCGTACGTACTCGGCAGGAAGAGCAGCTCGACCGAGACGAAGCCCTCGCCCTGACAGGTCTCGCACCGCCCACCGGTCACGTTGAACGAGAACCGCCCCGCCTTGTAACCGCGGGCCCGCGCCTCGTCGGTGTCCGTGAACAGCTTCCGTACGACGTCGAAGAGGCCCGTGTACGTCGCCAGGTTGGAGCGAGGCGTCCGGCCGATCGGCCTCTGATCGACCGTCACAAGCCGCTCCACGCCTTCCAGTTCCTCGCCCAGTTCACCGACGAGCGTGGACTTGCCCGAACCCGAGACCCCGGTCACCGCCGTGAGGACGCCGGTCGGGAACTCCGCCTCGACGGCCCGGAGGTTGTGCCGGGTGACCGGCCCGACGCGCAGCCGGCCCGTGGGCGGGCGGACCGCCCGCTCGGGCGCCGGCGCGCGGTCGAAGAGGAAGCGGCGGGTCGCCGACTCCGCCACGCCCGCCAGTTCGGCCGTCGGACCGCTGTGCAGGACCCGGCCGCCGTGCACCCCCGCCCGGGGGCCGACGTCCACGATCCAGTCGGCGTGCCGGATCACGTCGAGATGGTGCTCGACCACGAACACCGTGTTGCCGGCCGCCTTGAGCCGGTCCAGGACCACCAGCAGCGCCTCGGTGTCGGCCGGATGCAGACCGGCGGACGGCTCGTCGAGGACGTACACGACGCCGAAGAGACCGGAACGCAACTGGGTGGCGAGCCGCAGCCGTTGGAGTTCGCCGTTGGACAGGGTCGGTGTGGCGCGGTCCAGGCTGAGGTAACCGAGCCCGAGTTCGGTCACCGTGCCGATCCGGGCGAGCAGGTCCTCGGTCAGCACGCGCGCGGTCTCGGAGTCGTGGTGCCCGGCCAGGACCGCGGCCAGGTCCGTCAGCGGAACGGCCGCCAGCTCGGCGATCGTCCGGCCCGCGAACGTCACCGCGAGCGCCTCCGGGCGCAGCCTTCCGCCGCCGCAGACCGGACAGGGCGCGCTGGTCAGAAAACGTTCCGCCTTCGCCCGCAGCGTGGCGCTCTTGGAGTCCGAGAAGGTGTGCATCACATAGCGGCGTGCGCTCATGTACGTGCCCTGGTACGGGCGTTGGATGCGCCCCGCCTCCCGTACCGGATGGACCGTGACGACCGGCTGCTCGTCCGTGAAGAGGATCCACTCCCGGTCCTTCGCGGGCAGCTCCCGCCAGGGCCGGTCGACGTCGTGGCCGAGCGCGTCGAGGACGTCACGGAGGTTCTTGCCCTGCCAGGCCCCGGGCCAGGCGGCGATCGCCCCGTCCCGGATCGACAACTCCGGGTCCGGTACGAGAAGTTCCTCGCTGGTCTCGTGCACCCGCCCGAGGCCGTGGCACTCGGGGCAGGCCCCGGCGGCGGTGTTCGGCGAGAACGCGTCGGAGTCCAGCCGCGGCGCCCCCGCCGGATACGTACCGGCGCGGGAGAACAGCATGCGCAGCGAGTTGGAGAGCGTCGTGACCGTGCCGACCGACGAGCGGGCGCCCGGCGAGGAACGTCGCTGTTCGAGCGAGACCGCGGGCGGGAGCCCGGTGATCTCGCCGACCTTCGGCGCCCCCACCTGGTGGATCAGACGCCGCGCGTAGGGCGCGACCGACTCGAAGTAGCGGCGCTGCGCCTCCGCGTAGATCGTCCCGAAGGCGAGCGAGGACTTGCCGGAGCCGGACACCCCGGTGAAGACGGCGATCGCGTCGCGCGGAATGTCCACGTCGACACCGTTGAGATTGTGCTCGCGGGCGCCACGGACGCGTACGTACGGATCGTGACCGTGACCGTGATCGGGGGAGGGGCTTGGCGAACTGTCGGGCATGGCTCGATTCTAGGTGTTTTCCCTGGTCTTGTGTCCTGAACATGAAAGGGAGTTGGTGTAGGGCAACTTCTGGAAGTGATGCTGTGTGGAAG
>NZ_JAUPWM010000063.1:0-17584 GCF_032436795.1 Streptomyces sp. P9(2023) | reverse complement strand
CGCGATCCCGGCATCCCGGCACGCCCGGGCGACGCGGACAGCGATTTCGCCACGGTTGGCGATGAGCACCTTGCGCACGATGGCTCCCTCCTTGAAAACAAGCTGAGTTTAGGGACTGCCGACACGGCCTTTCGACCCGTCCCCAGTGGTGAGCTTGCCCACACGGAGCGTGATACGAGGCGTTCGGGGTCGTGAAATCCCTTGTCGCACCACGGTACGCAGGACTCCTCTACGGCACAGTAGCTCCGATGTGTGGCACAGGTCTCTGTTCGGGCGACCAGTCGCCGATGAGGTTTCTTTGTGGAGTCCCTACGAATGGCGCAATGATTCTTTGCCCTGGCTTCGTCCGTCGCCGACCCTTGTCCGCCGGTTTACCCGGCAGTAGCCTTCGCGCTGTCGTACGTACTGTCGGTAACAGTCGTCATATGGGGGTGGCCGAGTGGCCCGTAGACCGATAGCGCTCGTGACGGCGGGGGTGCTGTTCCTGGAGGCGCCGGGCATCGTCGCGCTGAACGCCGTCATGGCACGCTTCGTCGAGGCCCAGTCGATGTCCCTGGACGGACTCGACCCGGACCACATGGTCACCGGCACCTGGGTGCTCGGCATCGTCTCCGGGGTGCTGCTCGCGCTCTGCGCCACCGTCGCCCTCGTCGCCGGCGTCCGCGACAAGCGGCCCGGCCGCGCCGGCCGGGCGCTGCTCGTCGGCTGCGCCGTCATCCACGGGCTGCTCGGCGCGGTGACGGTCGGCCTGATCGGCTGGGGCGCCTTCGCGTTCATGACCGTGGTGTTCGGCCTGATCGTGCTGACGCTGGTGGCGTACGGGAAGGGCACCGACGCGCCCGAAGGCGCACCGGCGCCCGCGTAGTGCCGGGTTGCTCGCCGCTCAGTGCCAGAGATCGGTGATCGCGATCCCCAACTTGCCGAGCAGCTTGCGCAGCAGGGGCAGCGACAGGCCGATCACGTTGCCCGGGTCGCCGTCGATGCCGTCGATGAACGGCGCCGAACGGCCGTCGAGCGTGAACGCGCCCGCCACGTGCAGCGGTTCGCCGCTCGCCACGTACGCGGCGATCTCGGCGTCGGTCGGGTCGCCGAAGCGGACGAGGGTCGAGGCGGTCGCCGACTCGTAGCGCTTGGCGGCCGTGTCGTACACGCAGTGTCCCGTCTGGAGGATGCCGACCCTGCCCCGCATGGCCTTCCAGCGGGCGGTGGCCTCCTCGGCGTCGGCGGGCTTGCCGAGGGCCCGGCCGTCGAGCTCCAGTACCGAGTCGCAGCCGATGACCAGCGCGCCGAAGACCTCGGGGCGGGCGGCCACATGGGCGGCCTTGGCCTCGGCGAGCGCGAGGGCGAGCTCGGCCGGGGTGGGGGCGTGCGTCTTGTCCTCGTCGACGCCGCTCACGATGACCTCGGGGGCGAGTCCGGCCTGCCGCAGCAGTCCGAGACGGGCGGGCGAGGCGGAGGCGAGCACGACACGGCGGCGATCAGCAGTCATGGGGGAAGCGTAGCCAGTACGGACGCTTCCGGCGGCACCTGGACGCTCAGGCGCCCGCCGGCCCCGGCCGCTCATGCATCCCGGCCGCTCATGCACCCCGGCCGCTCGTGCATCCCGGCCGCTCATGCATCCCGGCCGCTCATGCATCCCGGCCGCTCATGCATCCCGGCCGCTCATGCACCCCGGCCGCTCAGCGCACGCCCGCCACGAACATCGCCACCACCATCGCCAGTGCCAGCAGGATCGACGCGCGGCGCAGCATCGCCTGCATGTCGCGCATCTCCTTGGGCGGCTCATCCTCCGGGTCGGACCACAGCATGCGTCCGATCCTGCTGGCGCGACGGCCGGGGCGCCTGAGTACTCGTACTCAAGCGACCCGGTGCCGACGAACTAGTCACATCGGGGTGAACACCCCACTGTCCGCCGATGTCAGGGCCGCCAGGACCGCCCGCTCCGCGTCCTCGGGGCCCAGCGGCTCGCGCGTGATCATGAAGCGGTAGTAGAGCGGGGCCGAGATGGCGCGCAGCAGCTCCAGGCCGTCCGTCCCCGGCGGGATCTCGCCGCGCGCCGCGCCCCGCTTCACCACCGGGGCCCATTCCTCCAGGCGGGCCCGGTAGAAGCCGTTCAGCGCCTCGGCGCACTCCTCGTCGCAGGCCGCGGCGGCGATGACCGCGCGGAAGACGCCGCCCATCCGGGGGTCGGTGAGGGTCTTGAGTACGAGCGCGGCGTTGGCCCGCAGGTCACCGGCGAGGGTGCCGGTGTCGGAGGCCGGGAGCGACTGCTCGGCCATGTCGCGGAGCAGGTCGGCGACGAGGCCGACGGGGGAGCCCCAGCGCCGGTAGACGGTCGTCTTGCCGACGCCCGCGCTCGCGGCGACGTGGTCCATGTTCAGCCCGTGGAAGCCCGTGGCGGCCAGGGCGTCCTCGGTCGCCTCGAGGACGGCCCGGCGCACCTTCGCGGTACGGCCCCCGGGACGCACGGTGCCGGGCACGGCCGGCTGGCTCTCACTCAAACGGGTCTCCTGTTCCATTAACGCCTCCGAGTCTGCTACGGTACGCCACATCTTAACGGAATCAGCTTCCCATTAAGGGGCTTCTGATGGTTGCCACCGATGTCCGGTCACAGGCCGGCACCCAGCCCGCCGCCCGTATGGACGGACGGATGCGGCTTGTCCTCCTCGTCCTCCTCGTCGCCCAGTTCATGCTGGCCGTCGACTTCTCGATCCTGAACGTCGCGCTGCCCGTCATCGGCGAAGGACTCGGCTTCTCCCTCGCGAACCTCCAGTGGATCGGCACCGCCTTCGCCCTCGCCGCGGCCGGATTCACCCTGCTCTTCGGGCGCGTCGCCGACCTCGTCGGCCGCCGCCGCCTCTTCCTCGGCGGAATGGCGCTCCTCGGGATCTCCTCCCTCGCCGGCGGCCTGGCCACCGACCCCGCCCTGCTGATGGCCGCCCGTGTCGCCCAGGGCCTCGCCACCGCCGCCGTCACCCCCGCCGGGCTCTCCCTGCTCACCTCCTCGTTCCCCGAGGGTCCGCTGCGGGCCAAGGCGCTCGGCCTCAACGGCGCGCTGATGTCGGCCGGGTTCACCACGGGCGCGATCCTCGGCGGCGTACTGACCGATCTGCTCTCCTGGCGCTGGGCGTTCTTCATCAACGTGCCCGTCGCCCTCGCCGTCCTGCTCGTCGCGCCCGCCGTCCTCAAGGAGAGCCGTCCGGCCGACCGCCCGCGCCTCGACGTCCCCGGCGCGATCACCGTCACCGGCGGACTCCTCGCCCTCGTCTACGGCCTCACCACCGAGCCCCTGGCGCTCCCCGTCGGCGTCGCCCTGCTCGTCGCCTTCTGGTTCGTGGAGCGGCGCGCCGCCTCACCCCTCGTACCGGTACGGATCCTCAGCCGCCCCACCGTGATCTGGGGCAACCTCGCCGGGCTCGTCGCCTTCGTCACCGAGACCTCGCTGGTCTTCCTGATGACGCTCTACCTCCAGGACGTCCTCGGCTTCTCGCCGCTCGCCGCCGGTCTGTCGTTCGGCGTGCTCGGCGCGGGCACGGTCCTCGGCGGAGTCCTCGCGTCGCGCTTCATCGGCCGGTACGGCTCCCGCGCCGCCCTGGTCGCCGGAGGACTCCTCCAGGCCGCCGCCACCGTCTCCCTCTACGCCCTCGGCGACGACCGGAGCTGGCTGTGGCTGCTGCTCGCGGCCACCTTCGCGGGCGGGGTCGGCAACATGCTCGCCATCGTCGGCTTCATGGTCACCGCCACCTCCGGACTCCCCGACTCCGAGCAGGGCATGGCGACCGGCCTCGCCACCATGACCCAGCAGATCGGCATCACGATGGGCACGCCGATCATGAGCGCCGTCGTCGTCACCTCCACCACGGTCCTCGACGGCATCGGCCTCGCGGTCCTGGTCAACGCGGCGATCGTGGTGGTGGGCGCGGTGCTTGCGGGCATTTTCCTGCGCAAGGCGTGACGACACCCCCGGCGTCCCCGTGTACGCGAAAGGCCGGACCCCCCGGACAAGGGGGCCCGGCCTTCGCCGTGACTCGTAGCCGTCTACGCCGGCCAGTAGGAGCGCGCCCAGGAGCGCGGCCCCGGCCGGTGCCGTACCGAACGGGCGATGCGGGCCGGGTCCGACCAGCCCTCCGGGGCCACCGGGCCGCCGCCGGCCGCGGACGCCGCCGCCGTCGCCGCGGCCCGGGCCTGGACCACCGCCAGTGCGGCGGCCAGCTCCTCCGGGGTCGGGTTTCCTCGTACGACCTTGATCATGTCGACTCCCTGTCGCTGAGGGGCTTAGAGGGGGATGTTGCCGTGCTTCTTCGGAGGCAGGGATTCCCGCTTCGTACGCAGCTGACGCAGGGCCTTCACGATCTGCGGGCGGGTGTCCGAGGGCATGACGACCGCGTCGATGTAGCCGCGCTCGGCCGCCGTGTACGGGTTGAGGAGAGTGTCCTCGTACTCCTGGATGAGGCGGGCGCGCTCGGCGTCCTGGTCCTCGGCGGCGGCGATGGTACGGCGGTGCAGGATGTTCACCGCGCCCTGCGCGCCCATGACCGCGATCTGGGCGGTCGGCCAGGCGAGGTTGAGGTCGGCGCCCAGGTGCTTGGAGCCCATGACGTCGTACGCGCCGCCGAAGGCCTTGCGGGTGATGACGGTGATGAGCGGGACGGTCGCCTCGGCGTACGCGTAGATCAGCTTGGCGCCGCGGCGGATGATGCCGCCGTACTCCTGGTCCACGCCCGGCAGGAAGCCCGGCACGTCGACGAAGGTGATGACCGGGATGTTGAACGCGTCGCAGGTACGGACGAAACGCGCGGCCTTTTCGGAGGCGTTGATGTCCAGACAGCCGGCGAACTGCATCGGCTGGTTGGCGACGATGCCGACCGGGAAGCCCTCGACGCGGCCGAAGCCGGTGAGGATGTTCGGCGCGAACAGCGACTGGGTCTCCAGGAACTCGCCGTCGTCCACGACGTGTTCGATGACGGCGTGCATGTCGTACGGCTGGTTGGCGGAGTCCGGGATGAGCGTGTCCAGCTCCAGGTCCTCGCCCGACACCTCGGTCTCGGCGACCTCCGGGAAGGCCGGCGGCTCGGAGAGGTTGTTCGAAGGCAGGTACGAGAGCAGGGACTTGACGTACTCGATCGCGTCCTTTTCGTCGCCCGCCATGTGGTGCGCGACACCGGACGTGGTGTTGTGCGTGCGCGCGCCGCCGAGCTCCTCGAAGCCGACGTCCTCGCCGGTGACGGTCTTGATGACGTCGGGTCCGGTGATGAACATGTGCGAGGTCTGGTCGACCATGACGGTGAAGTCGGTGATGGCCGGGGAGTACACGGCGCCGCCGGCGCAGGGCCCGACGACCAGCGAGATCTGCGGAATGACGCCGGAGGCATGGGTATTACGGCGGAAGATCTCGCCGTACATGCCGAGGGCCATGACGCCCTCCTGGATGCGGGCGCCGCCGGAGTCGTTGATGCCGACCACGGGGCAGCCGGTCTTCAGGGCGAAGTCCATGACCTTCATGATCTTCTGGCCGAAGACCTCGCCGAGCGCGCCGCCGAAGACCGTGAAGTCCTGCGAGAAGACGGCGACGGGGCGGCCGTCGACCGTGCCGTAGCCGGTGACGACACCGTCGCCGTACGGGCGGGTCTTCTCCAGGCCGAAGTTGGTCGACCGGTGCCGGGCGAGCTCGTCGAGTTCCACGAACGAGCCCTCGTCGAGCAGGAGTGCGATCCGCTCCCGTGCGGTGAGCTTGCCCTTCGCGTGCTGCTTCTCCACCGCCCGCTCGGAACCGGCGTGGGTGGCCTCGTCAATACGGCGCTGAAGATCCGCGATCTTGCCCGCGGTCGTGTGAATGTCGATCTCTTGCGGCTCTACCGACTCGGACATCGGGATGCGGCTCCCTGCCTGGTCACGGGGGGTTCGTGGGGTACGAATGGGCTACTGCCCGGCTACTGACCCGTAGCGTATCGACGGCGATACGGTTCGGCACTGCGGTCTTTGCCACACCTAGTCTGGCTTGCATGACGTCCTCCGATGCCTCAGGAGCGCGCTGGTCCGACCTGGACCGGCCGCCGCTCAACGCCGCCGCGCTGCGGCGCGCGCTCGTCCTGCCCGACGGGCTGTGGACCTCGTTCGACCTGGTCACCACGACCGGCTCCACCAACTCCGACCTGGCCGCGCGGGCCGACGAGCTGCCCGAGGGGGCGGTGCTCGTCGCCGAGGAGCAGACCTCGGGGCGCGGGCGGCTCGACCGGGACTGGGTGTCGCCGCCGCGGGCCGGGCTCTTCGTCTCCGTGCTGTTCAAGCCGGATGTGCCGGTGCACCGCTGGGGCTGGCTCCCGCTGCTGGCCGGCGTCGCGGCGTCGACCGGGCTCGCGAAGGCGGCCGGTGTCGACCTCTCCCTCAAGTGGCCGAACGACCTGCTGGTTTCGGTCGGGGGCGAGGAGCGGAAGACCGGCGGGATCCTCGCGGAGCGGGCGGGCGAGGAGGGCGTCGTCGTCGGGATCGGGGTCAACGTGACCCTGAAGGCCGAGGAGCTGCCGGTGCCGGGCGCCGGTTCGCTGCTCCTCGCCGACGCGATCTCCACCGACCGGGACACGCTGCTGCGGGCGGTCCTGCGGTCCCTCGAGCACTGGTACGGGGAGTGGACGCGGGCCGACGGCGACCCGGAGGCGTCCGGCCTCCAGGCGGCCTACACGGCGGGCTGCTCGACCCTGGGCCGCCGCGTCCGCGCCGACCTCCCGGGCGAACGGATGCTGGAGGGCGATGCGGTCGGCGTGGACGGCGACGGCCGCCTGGTGGTCGCGACGGAGGGCGGCGGCACGGAGGCGGTGGCGGCGGGCGACATCGTCCACGTCCGGGCTACGCCCTGACGCCGGCGAGATCGTCCCGGTCCGCGCCACGCCCTGACGCCGGCGACATCGTCCACGTCCGTGCCACGCCCTGACCGGTCGTGGGTAGGCGTCCCGCCGAGCCGTGCCCGTGCGGAACGCCTGCCCACAACCCCCGGCACGGCCGGAACGGCGTGAGCTGGCACACACCTGTCGTATCGTGGAGCGCGATCCAGGGCGACAGATCGGCAGGGCAGTGGGCAGGGAAACGGCAGGAGGCGGCCGGTGACCGTCGACGACGCGCACAACGGCGGTGAGGCCGAGCCGCCGGCGTACCCCACGCCGCACCACCACGTCGACCACACGGCCGAGCCGTCCGACGACCCCCTCGCGATCCGCCTCGAACAGCTCATCCTCGGCGCGGACCGCCGCTACACCCCCTTCCAGGCCGCCCGCACGGCCGGCGTCTCCATGGAGCTGGCCTCCCGCTTCTGGCGCGCCATGGGCTTCGCCGACATCGGTCAGGCCAAGGCGCTCACGGAGGCCGACGTCCTCGCCCTGCGCCGGCTCGCCGGTCTCGTCGAGGCGGGCCTGCTCAGCGAGCCGATGGCCGTCCAGGTCGCCAGGTCCACCGGCCAGACCACCGCCCGGCTCGCCGAGTGGCAGATCGACTCGTTCCTGGAGGGCCTCACCGAGCCGCCCGAGCCCGGGATGACCCGTACCGAGGTCACGTACCCCCTGGTCGAGCTGCTCCTGCCCGAGCTGGAGGAGTTCCTGATCTACGTCTGGCGCCGCCAGCTCGCCGCCGCCACCGGCCGCGTCGTGCAGGCCGCCGACGACGAGGAGATGGTCGACCGGCGGCTCGCCGTCGGCTTCGCCGACCTCGTCGGCTTCACCCGGCTGACCCGCCGCCTGGAGGAGGAGGAGCTCGGCGAGCTGGTCGAGGCTTTCGAGACCACCTGCGCCGACCTCGTCGCCGCGCACGGCGGCCGGCTCATCAAGACCCTCGGCGACGAGGTGCTGTACGCCGCCGACGACGCCGGCACCGCCGCCGAGATCGCCCTGCGCCTGATCGAGACGCTCAGCCACGACGAGACGATGCCCGCCCTGCGCGTCGGCATCGCCTTCGGCACGGTGACGACCCGGATGGGAGACGTCTTCGGGACGACCGTGAACCTCGCGAGCCGGCTCACCTCGATAGCTCCCAAGGACACCGTCCTGGTCGACGGGGCGCTCGCCGAGGAGATCACCCGGACCGGCGACGCGCCCGTCTCGGAGACGCAGGCGGCCGAGGAGGCGGCCCGCGCCGAGAAGGAGGGCGAGCAGGCGCCGACGTACCGCTTCGCGCTCCAGCCGATGTGGCAGCGCCCGGTGCGCGGACTCGGGGTCGTGGAGCCCTGGCAGCTGACCCGCCGCCCGACCTAGGATCCCGGTGAACAGTCGTTAACACGCGTTAACCGGGAGGGTGCGGTCATGTCCGAGCAGTCCGAGCAGCGGTTTGGTGAGTTCGTCGAGGTCCGTCGGCACGAGTACGTCGCCGAGCTGGTCCTCGACCGGCCCAAGGCCATGAACGCGGTCTCCCTGGAGATGGCCCGCTCGATCAGCGCGGCCTGCGCGGCGCTCGCGGCGGACGAGACGGTACGGGTGACGGTGCTGTCGTCCTCGAACGACAAGGCCTTCTGCGTCGGCGCCGACCTCAAGGAGCGGAACTCCTTCACGGACGCCGACATGGTCCGCCAGCGGCCCGTCTCGCGCGGCGCGTACGGCGGCGTGCTCGACCTGCCGATGCCGACCGTCGCCGCCGTGCACGGCTTCGCGCTCGGCGGCGGCTACGAGCTGGCGCTCGCCTGCGACGTGATCGTGGCCGACGCGACGGCCGTGGTGGGCCTGCCCGAGGTCTCGGTTGGCGTCATCCCGGGCGGCGGCGGTACGCAGCTGCTCCCGCGCCGCGTGGGCGCGGCGCGCGCCGCCGAACTGGTCTTCACGGCGCGGCGGGTGGAGGCGGCCGAGGCGCGTGAGCTGGGGCTCGTCGACGTGCTCGCGGAGGACGCCCGTACGGCCGCACTGGAGCTGGCCGGGCGGATGGCGGCGAACTCGCCGATCGGCCTGCGCGCCTCGAAGCGGGCGCTGCGGCTCGGCCAGGGCCTGGACCTGAAGGCGGGCCTGGAGGTCGAGGACGCGGCCTGGCGGGCGGTGGCCTTCTCCGGGGACCGGGCGGAGGGCGTGGCGGCGTTCAACGAGAAGCGGAAGCCGCGGTGGCCGGGCGTCTGAGGATTCGCTGAGAATCCGCCGATTCCGACCCCACTGTCACTTTCCGTGATCCTCCGCACGTTAAAACAGGCGAAACCTCCCTAAACTGGACGAATGGGAGAGGACGTGCGGCTGCGGGCCGTAGTGGCGCTGGCGCAGGCGATGGCGGCGGCGCACACCCCGCGCGAGTTCTGGCGGGCCGCGGCGCTGGGTGCCCGCGACGGGCTCGGCGGGAGCTTCGCCGCACTCTCGGTCTGGCAGCGCGACCACGGCCGGCTCAAGGTGCTGGTCAACGCCGGTGAGCGGGCCGCGGGCGAGGAGGAGTTCCCGGACTCGGAGACGTATCCGGTGCACCAGTTCCCCGAGATCACCGAGTTCCTGCACGCCCACTGGGCGGGCGGCGGTGAGCCGGACGCCTGGGTGGAGACCGCGGGCGACCGCGTCCCCACGGGTCGCGTCACCGGGCTGCGCAGGCGCGGGCGGGGCTGCTGTGTGGTCGCGCCGGTCGTCCTGCACGGGCGGGCCTGGGGCGAGCTGTACGTGGCGCGCCCGGCCGGGGCGCCCGTCTTCGACCGCGACGACGCGGACTTCGCTGCGGTGCTCGCGGCCGTGGTGGCGGCGGGCATCGCGCAGGCCGAACGGCTGGAGGAGGTACGGAAACTGGCCTTCACCGACCCGCTGACGGGCCTCGCCAACCGGCGCGCGGTCGACACCCGGCTCGACGAGGCGATCGAGCGCTACCGGGCGGACGGCTCCGTCGTGAGCCTGGTCGTCTGCGACCTGAACGGCCTCAAGCGGGTCAACGACACCCACGGTCACGCGGTCGGCGACCGCCTGCTCGAACGGTTCGGCTCGGTGCTCTCGCGGTGCGGGGCGATGCTGCCGGGCGCCCTGTCGGCGCGCTTGGGCGGCGACGAGTTCTGTCTGCTCTCCCTCGGTCCGACGGCGAACGAGGTGGTGGCGGTCGCGGACGAACTCTGCGTCCGCGCGGGCGAACTGGAGCTGGGTGAGGGTGTGGCCTGCGGCGTCGCCTCGACCGGCGACCCCATCGGTCAGGTCAAGTCCGCCCGCCGTCTCTTCCGGCTCGCCGACGCGGCCCAGTACCAGGCGAAGGCGGCCCGCTCGGCGAAGCCGGTGGTGGCGGGCCGCGACGGCACGGTCATCCAACTGGCCGACGCCCCGCCCGGAGCCCGTGACCGCCGTCGCTTCCGCGACGCGCCACCGGTGGAGCCCGAGGGTCAGAGGGAGCGGTAAGGGCCTGTACCCAGGTCGACCAGTGACATGAGGTCGACTAGTGACAGGTTGGTCTTCAATCCGTAGGGTGCTGAATATGGATATGCACTCAGTCGTCCTCGGCACGTCCGGCACCACCTTCCAGGACGTCATCGACGTCGCCCGCCACGGCGCGCGCGTCGAACTGTCCCCCGAGGCCGTGCGGGCGCTCGCCGAGTCCCGTGCCGTCGTCGACGCGCTCGCCGCCAAGCCCGAGCCCGTGTACGGCGTCTCGACCGGGTTCGGGGCCCTCGCCACCCGGCACATCAGCCCCGAACTGCGGGCGCAGCTCCAGCGCAACATCGTCCGCTCGCACGCCGCCGGCATGGGGCCGCGCGTCGAGCGGGAGGTCGTGCGGGCCCTGATGTTCCTGCGGCTGAAGACCGTCGCCTCCGGGCACACGGGCGTCCGCCCCGAGGTCGCGCAGACCATGGCCGACATCCTCAACGCGGGCATCACGCCGGTCGTGCACGAGTACGGCTCCCTCGGCTGCTCCGGCGACCTCGCGCCGCTCTCGCACTGCGCCCTGACCCTGATGGGCGAGGGCGACGCCGAGGGCCCCGACGGCACCGTGAAGCCCGCCGGCGAGCTGCTCGCCGCCGCCGGGATCCAGCCCGTCGAGCTCCGCGAGAAGGAGGGCCTCGCCCTCCTCAACGGCACCGACGGCATGCTCGGCATGCTGATCATGGCCCTCGCCGACCTCGACACCCTCTACAAGTCGGCCGACATCACCGCGGCCCTCTCCCTCGAAGCCCTCCTCGGCACCGAGAAGGTCCTCGAACCCGAGCTGCACGCCATCCGCCCCCACCCGGGCCAGGGCGCCTCCGCCGCCAACATGCTCGCGGTGCTCAAGGGCTCCGGCCTCACCGGCCACTTCCAGGAGGAGGAGGCCCCGCGGGTCCAGGACGCGTACTCCGTGCGCTGCGCCCCGCAGGTCGCCGGCGCCGGCCGCGACACCATGGCCCACGCCCGTACGGTCGCCGAGCGCGAGCTCGCCTCCGCCGTGGACAACCCGGTGATCCTGGCGGACGGCCAGATCCGCTCCAACGGCAACTTCCACGGCGCCCCCGTCGCGTACGTCCTCGACTTCCTCGCGATCGCCGCCGCCGACCTCGGCTCCATCGCCGAGCGCCGCACCGACCGGCTCCTCGACAAGAACCGGTCCCACGGCCTGCCGCCCTTCCTCGCCGACGACGCCGGTGTCGACTCGGGCCTGATGATCGCCCAGTACACCCAGGCCGCCCTGGTCAGCGAGATGAAGCGGCTGGCCGTCCCGGCCTCCGCCGACTCCATCCCGTCCTCCGCGATGCAGGAGGACCACGTCTCCATGGGCTGGTCCGCCGCGCGCAAGCTGCGCACCGCGATCGGCAACCTCAACCGGATCATCGCCGTCGAGCTCTACGCCGCCACCCGCGGCATCGAGCTCCGCCGCGGCCTGACCCCGGCCCCCGCCTCACAGGCCGCCCTCGACGCCCTGCGCGCCGCGGGCGTCGAGGGCCCGGGCCCGGACCGCTTCCTCGCCCCCGACCTGGCCGCCGCCGACGCGTTCGTCCGCGAGGGGAAGCTGGTCGCCGCCGTGGAGCCGGTCACCGGCCCGCTGGCGTAACGGCGGCGAACGACGAAAGGGCTGTCGCTCCCCTCGGGGAGCGACAGCCCTTCGCGGTCGGTACGTCTCAGTGCGCCCGGCCGCCGCGTCTCATCGCCAGCGCCACGAACCCCGCGCCCACCGCAAGGAAGCCCGTCCCGCCGATCACGTACGGCGTCGTGTTCGGGCCGCCCGTCTCCGCGAGCCGCGCCCCCTCGGCAGCTCGCTCCTGCTCGGTCGCGGTGGCCCGACCCTCGTCGGTCGCGTTCGCGGACGGGACGAACCACAGGGCGAAGAGCAGTGCCCCGGCCGCCGTGGCGGTCAGCAGCGGGCGTCGAGCGACGGACACAGAGATTCGATCCCCCTTGCGGAAACCCCGAATTGGCAGCTGCGCCGATGCTAATGAACACAGCGGGTCGGAAGAAAGTCGAGCGCCCCGGCGGCCTACGCTCCGTCATATGAGTACTTCCGAGACATCACGTTATGTACGGCTTCGGGTGGAAGTGGTCCTGGCGGTCGAAGGACCCGAGGAGCTGACCGGCGCGGCCGTCGGGCGGATCGACACCGACGAGTTCATGCCGGAGGAGGAGCGCGTGCACGCCCGCTCCGCCGTACGCGAGGACAGCGCCGAGGCGCTGGCCTATCTGATCGAGCCGTTCGACCTGGTCAGCGAGGTCCCCGGGGTCGAGCTCGTGCAGGCCTCCTGGAGCAGCGAGGAGGTCGACTACGACCCCGATGCCCAGGAGTGGGAGCTCGACGAGGAAGATGAGGTGGACGAAGAGGACGACACGGAACGGGTCTGACGGGGGGCGCACCACCTCGAAGCCCCGGTACGGCGCCCGCTCGCTCCGTACCGGGGCTTCGCGCTGTACATGCCGGGTACAGGACCGGGTACGCGACCGAGCGCGGCACCGGATACGTGACCGATTCGGGACCCCCGATACGGGAACCGAACGCTTCGCGCGTACGTGTTGATCAGTGGCGTTCCCCACAAACCTTCCGCTTGTGGAACCGCGGAGGGTCTCATGGATGTTCAGACCAGTGTTGGCAGGGATTCGGCGACGATGGAGAAGCATGTGATGACGGACGGCAAGCGCCGCAAGAGCCTGGCGGCGGCAGCCGCGGTGCTCGGCGGCGTATTGGTGCTCTCGGCGTGCAGCGGCGGGGACAAGAGCGGCGCGGCCGACGCCTCCAAGACGGCGCAGTCACAGGCTCAGGTCGACGAGGCGGCGGCGCAGAAGACCTCGAAGGCCCAGATATCCATCTCGCCGAAGAACGGCTCCACCAACGCGTCGATCAACAACGACGCCAAGGTGACGGTCACCGACGGCAAGCTGACCGAGGTGACGCTCACCACCGCCGAGGGCGCGGCCGTGAAGGGCGAGATTTCCGCCGACGGCACGAGCTGGCAGCCCACCGGGGCGCTCAAGCGCGCCACCGTCTACAAGCTCGCGGCGACGGCCACGGACGCGGACGGCATGGAGGCCCACGAGAACTCCTCCTTCACCACCGTCTCCCAGGCCAACAGCTTCATCGGCAACTTCACGCCCGAGGACGGCTCCACCGTCGGCGTCGGCATGCCGGTCTCGATCAACTTCAACAAGGCCATCACCGACAAGGCCGCCGTCCAGGGCGGCATCAAGGTGACCTCCAGCACCGGCCAGGAGGTCGTCGGGCACTGGTTCAACGGCCAGCGCCTGGACTTCCGTCCCGACGACTACTGGACCGAGGGCTCGACCGTCACGCTGAAGCTGGACCTCGACGGCGTCGAGGGCGCCAAGGGTGTCTTCGGCGTCCAGCAGAAGACCGTCACCTTCAAGATCGGCCGTAACCAGGTCTCCACCGTCGACGTCGCCACCAAGACCCTGACGGTCACGCAGGACGGCAAGACGATCAAGACCATCCCGATCTCCGCCGGCTCCCCGAAGAACCCGACCTACAACGGTCAGATGGTGATCTCCGAGAAGTTCAAGGAGACCCGGATGAACGGCGCCACCGTCGGCTTCACCGACGACGACGGCAAGGGCGAGTACGACATCAAGGACGTCCCGCACGCCATGCGGCTGTCCACGTCGGGCACGTTCATCCACGGCAACTACTGGGGCGCCGACTCGATCTTCGGCTCCGTCAACACCAGCCACGGCTGCGTGGGCCTGAACGACGTCAAGGGCGCCGGCGACCCGAACCAGATGGGCGCCTGGTTCTACGACCGCTCCATCGTGGGCGACGTCGTCATCGTCAAGAACTCCAAGGACAAGACGATCGCGCCGGACAACGGCCTCAACGGCTGGAACATGAGCTGGTCGGCCTGGAAGGCCGGCTCGGCGGTCTGATCCGCCCCGTCACCGCGTACGAGAACGGCGGCCCCCTCCGCACCGGAGGGGGCCGCCGTTCTCCGTGGATCGCCCTAAGATCGCCCTACCGTACGACCGGCTCCTCCACGCCCCACTGCGCGAGCAGCCGCAGCGCGTCCGCCGAGGCCGTCCCAGGCTCCGCGTGGTACGTCACCAGCATCAGGTCCGGGTCCGCGCCCGCGACCTTCAGCGACTCGTACTGCAGCGTCATCTCGCCCACCAGCGGGTGCCGCAGCCGCTTCGTGCCGTGCCCCTTGTCGGCGACCGTGTGCGCGGCCCACAGCGAGCGGAACTCCTCGCTGCGCACCGACAGCTCACCCACCAGCTCAAGGAGCGCCGGGTCCTCCGGATAGCAGCCCGCGTACAGCCGCAGCACGCTCACCACCTCGGTCGCCTTGCACTCCCAGTCGACGTACAGATCACGGGAGTTCGGGTCGAGGAAGACCATCCGCGCCACGTTCCGCTCGCGCGGCTCCCAGGCGGCGAAGTCGCCCATCAGCGCCCGGGCCATCCGGTTCCAGGCCAGGATGTCGAGCCTCCGGCCGACCAGGAAGCCCGGGATCGTGTCCATCGAGTCGAGCAGCTGCGCGAGACCCGGCCGCACCTGCTGGGGCCGGGCGATCGCCGCCCGGTGCAGCTTCTTCTTCGCCGAGGGCTTGGCCAGGTGCGTCAGATGCGCCCGCTCGCTGTCGGTCAGCCGCAGCGCCCGGGCGATCGCGTCCAGGACCTCCATGGACACACCGCGCCCGTTGCCCTGCTCAAGACGGGTGTAGTACGCGACCGAGACACCGGCCAGCTGCGCCAGCTCCTCCCGGCGCAGGCCCGGTACCCGCCGGTGCCGGCCGAAGTCCGGCAGGCCGACGTCCTCGGGCTTCAGCCGGGCCCGGCGCGAGCGCAGGAATTCGCTGAGTTCGGCACTGAGATCCATGCGTCCCTATTATCCCAGGTCGTACGAGCGGGCGGACGGCTGTTCCTGTCCCTGCCAGTGGTACGCACGCTGGTCGTAGGCAGAACAGAGGGCTGGGTAGCTCCCGCGTAATCCGCCAGGCTTGACGCCATGACCACGAACGCCAGCACTGTTCCCGCCTACGCCGCTCCCGCCGCCAACGCCCCGCTGGAGCGCACCACCGTGCCGCGCCGCCCGGTCGGCGAGCACGACGTCCTCATCGAGATCAAGTTCGCCGGCATCTGCCACTCCGACATCCACCAGGCCCGTGACGGCTGGGGCGAGGGCATCTTCCCGATGGTGCCCGGCCACGAGATCGCCGGCATCGTCACGGAGGTCGGCGCCGGGGTCACGAAGCACCAGGTCGGCGACCGTGTCGGCGTCGGCTGCTTCGTCGACTCCTGCCGGGAGTGCGCGTACTGCCTCCAGGGCCTGGAGCAGTACTGCACGAGCGGCGGCACGGGCACGTACAACGCCCTCGACAAGAACGGCGAGCCGACCTACGGCGGCTACTCCAGCCACATCGTCGTCGACGAGAACTACACCCTGCGCATTCCGGACGGCATCGCCCTCGACGAGGCCGCCCCGCTGCTCTGCGCCGGCATCACCCTCTACTCGCCGCTCGCGCACTGGAAGGCCGGCCCCGGCAAGAAGGTCGCGATCGTCGGCCTCGGCGGCCTCGGTCACATGGGCGTCAAGATCGCTCACGCGCTCGGCGCCGAGGTGACCGTGCTCAGCCAGTCGCTGAAGAAGCGCGAGGACGGCCTCAAGCTGGGCGCCGACCACTACTACGCCACCAGCGACCCGGCGACCTTCACCGAGCTCGCGGGTACCTTCGACCTGATCGTCTCCACGGTCTCGGCCCCGATCGACTTCGGCGCGTACCTGAGCCTGGTCAAGACGGACGGCGCCCTGGTGAACGTCGGCGCGCCCGAGGAGCCGATCGCGCTCAACCTGTTCTCGCTGATCGGCGGCCGCAAGACGCTCGCCGGCTCGATGATCGGCGGCATCGCCGAGACGCAGGAGATGCTCGACTTCTGCGCGGAGCACGGCCTGGGCGCGGAGATCGAGGTGATCCGCGCGGACCAGATCAACGAGGCGTACGAGCGGGTCCTCGCGAGCGATGTGCGGTACCGCTTCGTGATCGACGCGTCGACGATCTGAGCCTTGCCGTGCCGGGGCATGACGTCCGGGGTAATCGACCCGTACGGCATGCCCCGGCACGCTTGCCTCATGGCAGCTTACGCACTTGCGAACCTGAGCCCGCAGACCGTCGTCCACGACGAGGTCCTCACCTACATGGAGCGCGTCCGGTCCACGCTGGACCCCTTCGGCGGCCGCTTCCTCGTCCACGGTGCTCCCGAGCGGGAGGTCCGGGAGGGCGAGTGGCCCGGTGACCTCGTCCTCGTCGCGTTCCCGTCGATGGACCACGCCCGCCGCTGGTACGACTCCGCCGCCTACCAGGAGCTGATCCCGCTGCGTAGCCGGCACATATCGGGTGACCTGCTGCTGATCGACGGGGTCGGGGACGGCTACGACCCGGCGGTGATGGCGGCGGTTATCAGGGGTACTTCAGGCGGCACGGCCTGAGCGGAGTTCCAGCCGGGTGCCTCCGAAGCCCGCGCGGAAGCGGTGGTCGTGGGAGACCACGACGACCGCGCCCGGGAAGGCGGCCAGGGCCGCCTCCAGGTCCTCGACCAGGGAGAGCGCGACATGGTTGGTCGGCTCGTCCAGGAGGAGGAGGTCGGCGGGCCGGGTCACCAGCCGGGCCAGCTCCAGGCGGCGCTGCTGGCCCACCGAGAGCGCGGCGACCGGCACGGTCAGGTCCTCCTCCCGGAACAGCCCGAGGGCGAGCAGCTCCGCCGCGTACTCCTCGGGCAGCCCGGGCCGGCCCGCGGCGTACGCCGTGAGCAGCGGCTTCGGCGACGGTACGGGCGGCAGCTCCTGCGCCAGGTAGCCGACCCGGGCCGACCGGACGACCGTGCCGCTGTCGGGCCGCAGATCGCCGGCGAGGACCCGCAGCAACGTCGTCTTCCCGGCCCCGTTGGGCCCGGAGACGAGCACCCGGTCACCGGCCTCGATCCGCAACTCGTCGACCCGCAGCCGCTCGCCGACGACGATGCCGCTCAACTCGGCGAGGACGAGCGGCGCACCGGCCGAGGCACCGGCATCCCTGGCGAATCCGGCAACCGCCACCTCGACATCTCCGGCCGGTCGTGCGACGCCCGCGTGTCCTGCGGTGCCTGGCTGGGCCGCGGTGCCTGCCGGCCTGGCGGTGCCCGCCTGGCCCGCGGTGCCTGCCGGCCTGGCGGTGCCTGGCTGGGCCGCGGTGCCTGCCGGCCTGGCGGTGCCTGGCTGGGCCGCG
>NZ_JAUPWM010000062.1:0-17951 GCF_032436795.1 Streptomyces sp. P9(2023) | reverse complement strand
GTTCCACGGAGAGCTCCATACCAAGAGACCCTGCCACACAAGATCAAGTAACGCTGACGGAATCACGAGACACTAGTCGGGTCGTTGTATTTGCTGTTAGGGTTCTGAGTCATTTCAGTACTCCTTTCGGGTTCGTCCCGTGGACGGTTCGTAACTTACTTTTCGTACCGCACCGTTGGTGCGGGTCTTCTTCTCAAGTATTCCGCCGTTGCCGTCGGGTAGTAGGCAGATCTTTCCGAGCTTGACTGTCCCGCCGTACAATCCTGGGCGAGACCATTCTCTGTGGAAGTGGTTTTGGCAATTGGATACATCATCAAAGTTGTCTTCAACTGGGGTCAAGTCGTCGGGGTCAAGGAAGGTTCCAAGGTCCTTCAATCCCTTTGGGTCCGGGATCTTTTCTCGGCGTTTACGCATCAGGTCTTCTTTCTTGACTGTGGACGGTAGGGGAGGTTTGCGTTCTCTACCGCTCGTTGTGCCCGGTAGACGTGATTGTCCTGCCAGGAGTATCTGAAAGGGATCCCGCAGTCTGGACACTCGTATAGGCAATGAACGTCGACCTCAGGATCATCGGTACTGGGTTCCTGGTAGTAAGGCTTGATCTTCCAGCCCTTCACGCAGATGGGACAACTTCCGAGGTAATTCCTTAAAGGTCTACTCATAGTGCTTGCAGCGTCCCTCTACGAGTACTCCCCGGATTCCGCGTTCCCCGCATCTCGTTAGAACCTCGTGGATACGCTCTTGTCGTCTCTGATAGACGCAGCGTGGGAACTCGCAGGTGAAATCGTCGCAGCGAGGGTTTTCCCGGGTCAGTTTCACATGGTTGTCTGTGTAATCGAAGTCGTTCATCGTAAGTCCTGTTCAATGTATTCATGCTTTGATTGCCCTCTCTTTAGCATGATGGATGGGTGCTATTTCTTTGCCCGACGGTAGAACGGGCAAGTCTCTGAGTGCTTCACGTGGAGCACGTGGAATCCAGGACGGATCTCCTGTAGCTCCTGCTCTGCCGGACAGTCCTCACAGGAAGCGTCTTTGGTCAACGCATGGGCCTGTGCAAGGACTTCGGCGATGTAATCGTGATTCACGCGGCTTCCACCTGCTCTCGCAGGTGTCGAGCCACGTCCGTCGCTTTGGTCCTGCGGATTCCTAGGACGTTCTGCACGTTGGCAACGGTTGGCTTGTTGTCTGAGAGCTGCTGGAATCTCTCGGCAAGGCTCTCGACGGTGTCGACGGCACTCTCGGTGTCAGCCGGCACTCCAACTGAGCCCTTGATTCGCGGACTTGGTGGCAGGAGGACGATGCTCGATTCCTTTTCGCCCCACCAGTCCGTGAGTCCGTCGATCTCTCTCACCACTGGCTCTAGGAGGATGGAGCGGGAGGCGGTGTCCTTCGCCTTATCTGTGGAGACCGTGACCAGATTCAGCTTCCGGTCCCGCTTGACGAACACTTCGCTCTGTAGGGCTGCTCTGACGGCTCCGGCTCCGCGTGCCTTCAGGTTGTTCCCTGTGGTGCTCTGGTCGCCCGTTGAGTGGTGCACAAGACAGACAGATGCTCCGGTCTCCCGGATCAATTTGTCGAGAGTGGCGACTACTTGGCCCATCTCTCGGTTCGAGTTTTCCTCTAGTCCAGACGTACAGCGCGCTTGCGTGTCGAAAATTACGAGGTCAATCTCGCGCCGCTTGATCTCTGCGGTGAACTGTTGCCACTCGCGAGTCGACGGATCGATTTGGATCGCTTTGGTGAAGAACTCTACGTTCTCCAACTCGCGTCCATGGTGCTGTTCTAGCGCCAACTTGCGGGCTTTTATTCCTTCGGCGCCCTCAGCCACAACCAAGAGGGTTCGGATGCCTTGCTCCTGGACACGACATCCGAACCATGGTTCGCCCCAACCCATATGCGCCGCTGCTGAGAGTAAAACGAACGACTTCATGCTCGCACTGTGACCTACCACCCTCGATAGGGTTTTGCGGTAGAACACGCCCTCTAGCAGGGGCTCTAGGGGTGGGATGGAGTCGAGTGACTCGCTGTCATGCCAGTGGCCGTCAAACGGGCGAGGGGCTCGCTCTGCGTCGAGGCGCCTCTGGTCTTCCCTGATTTCCTGCGGGGTGTATAGGCAGTGGTATTCGTGATTGTGACTGGCGAAGTCGCTCTCGTCGTGTACCAGTCCACAGTGGTAGGGGTGCAAATAGTCTTCAAAATTCCAGGCTAGCTTCGCGTGTAGCGCTGGAGCGTGTGTCTTAAACAGGTTCCAAAGTTCGTCTGCGGCTTGCTGCTGGCTTGGGTGTAGATCCTCGTAGCTCGTTAACACTGTCATGTCTTATAGGTTCCATTCGCTCCCTTCTGTGGCCTATCTCTTCCGAGCCTGGTTCAAGAAGAGGTATTGCTTGATTGCTTCTCTGTCTAAGTAGGAGAGGCTCCGACTTTCGCTCTTTGCTAGTGCTTCTAGCTCCTCGTATAGGGACTCCGGAAGATTCACGCTTAGCTTCTTGGTGTCTTCTCCCGCAGATACTCTTGGTGCTCCTGCTGGCATCTGTCTGATTCCTTCCTTTGGGGGCTCATGAATTTCACCCCGCCAATCTCTATTGTACACCATAAAACGGACACTTTCAAGTTTCAACAAGTTTATGGAAAACCCCCAGGTCAGCTCAAGTGGTGGTTTATCTGAGGCGAGCGCGAGCGATGACGCGCTGCGCTTCGGCGTCGAAGACGGCTGACTCGCTCAGGGTGTCCCAGACTCGCCGGTACAGGGTGACCGTGTCGGCATCGTCCAGCCAGAGTTCCGCGTGCCAGTCCTCTGTGATCACGAGCCGCTCATCGAAGATCCAAAAGCCGTTGGCGGGCGGAAGGCGCAGGACGGCGTCCAGCGGCACGATCCCGAGCCGGACGGTGTCCATGCCCACGACTCCCAAGAGTCGATCTATCTGCCCCGCCAGAACCTCTGGAGGGCACACCTGCGCCCGTAGCGCTCCCTCCCACAGGAGGAGGTTAAGGCGATGCCCTGGCTGGTACAGCCACCGCTGGCGATCCATGCGGGCCCGTACTGCGTCCTCTGTGTCGCGGGGGGACTTCTGGAGCGTCGCGTAGCTCTCGAAGACGTGCCGGGCGTAGTCCGGAGTCTGGAGGAGACCGTTCACGGCGAACGAATCCCACACGTGCAGTACGCGCGCCTCGTCAGTGAGTGCGTTCCACGTCTCCTGTACCGGGCGATGTCCTCTGGCCAGCTGTCGCCGCCATGACCGGATGTGGGATTCGAAACCCTTCAACCGGCCGTGCAGCTCGTCGTACGCCCCGGGGTGCCCCGTGGCGTCGGCCCATGCTCGGAGATCTTCCGCAGTGGGTGTCTGGCGGCCGTTCTCCAGCTTGCTCACTTTGCTCTGTGGCCAGCCGAGCGACGCTCCCAGTGCGGTACCGGTGAGGCGACCGTGGGGGCTCTCCATCCGGAGTGCTCGGAGTCGTCGCCCCAGCTCCTCGCGAGCCTTCTGAAAGTCGGTCACCGGTACCCGTCTGTTCCCTTTGCGCTCTTACTTGCTGTCGTTCAGCTTGGCTGCGAACTCCTTGTAGGGCACTGCGTGATGCCACGCCGCATCCCGGATAACGGCGTACCGGACGATCTCAGCCGGCTCGGTGATCAGCTCGACATCCACAAGGTTGTCGTCCTCATCGAACCGCAGCGTCGCCGCGAGCCGGCTGTCGAACAACCAGAAGTCCTCGGAGGGGAGTTGGAGTCGGTCCGCGTCGGTACGCCACAGGTTCCGGATGTCCTCGCCGAGACCGCTGTTCCGCTTGGCGTTGTCCAAGAGGTAGAGCTGACCCGTGGTCGGCGGGTTGTCCACGATCCGAACCCGCTCGACCCGCTTGCCCTGTGCGGTCTGGGAACGGATGAGGTCGCAGTACGGGTCTTCCGTGTCCCACTCGGCCGTGCCTGTCGCGACGAACTGGCGGTACGTGTCTGTGGATTCGTCGCTGGCGAATCGGCGGCGGGTCTCCAGTCGCCAAGCCGAGTGCTTGAACGTGCGGAACAGGTTCTCGAACTCGTCCAGGTCGATGATCCGGGCCTGACGGGTGGCGTCCTTCGGCGCCCAGTCCACAAGAAGCTCACGCGGGACGACTACAGCAACTTCCCCATCTGAAAGATGCTGTAGCTGGTTCACCTCCTCGGGGTCCGTCAGCGGTGGACCGTGAACGATGACCTCTCCGCTCTCCGCGTCCTCATGGACGGAGGGACACCCCGTCCCCCCGCTACCCGTGCCGTTGAACCGCAACCGACGTGCCATCACGCCCGCCTCTCCATCGAAGGGTGCCCCAGCCACTGTCCAAGGGTGTCGGCCGCTCCTTGCGAATGTCGAGAGATGACGGAGGCGCTCGCGAGAATATTCGCGAATATTGGGCCGTGGGTCGGCGTCTCTCGACCTAGCGTCCTCTCACCAAAGCACCCAGGTGAGGGGACAGCGACATGGCAGCCAAGACCACGGAAGCGGAAACCGACGCGAGTAGGTGGGAGTACACGACGTATGCCCCCAGTGGTGAGACGTGCCCTGCTTGCATGGAGCCCATCGGGTCGCTGGAACGATGCAGGCGCGGCGAGCTTGAAAGGGCCTCTGGCGCCCCTGTCGTCGTGTACCGGCACGTGGTCTGCCCGAAGGGCTGATGGCTCCCGTGGCTGCGCCCGTGAAGGCAGGGCCGCGCACCCTGTCAGTCGAGTGCCAGCTAGGGCAGCGTCCCAGCTATGAGGACGTTCACGCTTGGTGTCGACAGACCAGTGACGTGCCCCTGCCACACTCCGGCGGGTCGATCCTGCTCGTCCGCAAGTGCCAGTGCCCGTGCCACCGCTGCTAGCAGCCTGCCTCGGAGGCGCACTCAGCAGACGATCCGGCCAAACTTTGAGACCTGTCGATCGACTTGCTCCTGCGTACGAGGCGGCGAGTTTCGACAGATCACCTGTGTGCCGTCGTCGGCTGTCCACCTTCCAGCGACGCCGCCGTGGTGGCTGCACGCCCCCTGCTTGCCGATTGAGAAGGAAAGAGTTCCGTCTGCACAGACTGCTCCCTCGTACGTCCAGTTGATCGGCGTACGTGTGGTGGGCGCCGCTGACGGCACCGAAGCCAGTCTGGCCTGCCTGTCGCGCTCCTCCTGTTCGTCGCGCTTGATCCCGTCAATGATCCCGAAGATCATGAGCCCCGCGAACGCAGGGATGAACATGACGGCGCAGAAGATGCCGAACCCATGCCAGACCTTCCGGCAGATCCACACGGTCCGCCGAACCACAGCGCGCATGCTCACGCAACGCCCTCCCTCCCAAGAACGCCACGTAGGTTAGCGAACGGGGCACCCTGCTGGGAGGCACACGGAGGGCACAACCCCCAGAGACCTCCAGGTACGTCCAGGTACCTGGAGGTATCTCGTTTGGGCAGTTCAGAGGGCGGTTTCAGCTAACGCCCTGGTCACAGGTACCCCGTTCCCAGTACTGCCCCACCTGCCAGACCGGCGGCAAGCCGCTCGCCGACCGCCGGACGTCCAAGTTCCTGAAATAGCCCCCTCGCCTAGAATCCGCCGCATGCTGCGCGTACTGGCCGTCGACGACGAGGCACCGGCCCTCGGGGAACTGCTCTACCTCCTCCGTGCCGATCCGCGGATCCGCACCGCCGAGGGCGCCACCGACGCCACCGAGGCCCTGCGCAGGATCGGCCGTGCGCTGGAGGCGGGCCCCGACGGCGACGAGGCCATCGACGTCGTCTTCCTCGACATCCACATGGCCGGGCTCACCGGGCTCGACCTGGCCCGGCTGCTCGCCGGCTTCGCCCGGCCGCCGCTGATCGTCTTCGTCACGGCGCACGAGGGGTTCGCCGTGCAGGCCTTCGACCTCAAGGCCGTGGACTACGTCCTCAAGCCGGTCCGCCGCGAACGGCTCGCCGAGGCCGTCCGCCGGGTCGGCGAGCTGGTGCACGCGCCCGCCGCAGCCGGGGCCCCCGTCGCGGCGCCCGAGCAGATCCCCGTCGAACTCGGCGGAGTCACCCGCTTCGTGGCCGTCGACGACATCGCCTACGTCGAGGCCCAGGGCGACTACGCGCGGCTGCACACCGACGAGGGCAGCCACCTGGTCCGTATCCCGCTCTCCACCCTGGAGGAGCGCTGGGCCGCCCGCGGCTTCGTCCGGATCCACCGCAGCCACCTGGTGGCCCTCGCCCGCATCGACGAACTCCGGCTCGAGGGTGGCGCCACCTCCGTCCGCCTCGGTGCCACCGAGCTCGCCGTCAGCCGCCGCCACGCCCGCCAGCTCAGGGACCTGCTCATGCGCCGCGCGGGCGGCTGACGGGCCGCGGCTGAGCCAACGACCGGCCACGGTTCGGCGGCCGACCGAGAGGTGGCCGGAGCCTCTACCGTGCGTGAACACCGCTGCGTAGACTCCGTGGCTCCACAGCCCCCTGCGAGGTCGCCCGATGCCGGAGCGGACACCGACGTCCGAGGAACCCACGCCGCGCCGGCCCCGGCGTGAGACGGTCACGCGCGCCTCCGCCCTCCGTGACAGCGGTCTGCCCCAGCAGCGCTTCCCCGGCCACCCGCCCTCCCCCAGCCTCCGGCCGGGGGGACCCCCACCTCGCTCCGCTCCCTCCGAGATCAGCGAGCAGACCACCCTCGGCCACACCTACGTCCGCTCCCTGATGCGGAGCCAGCTGCGGGCCGCCCTCACCGCGCTCGGCGCCCTCGCCCTCTTCGTCGTCCCGCTGCCGCTGCTCCTCGCGCTCCCCGCCGCCGAGGCCGTCGTCTGGATCACGCTCGGCATCGGCGTGTACCCGGTCATCTGGACCGTCGCCCACTGGTACGTCCGCCGTGCCGAACGCAACGAACGCGACTTCACCGGCCTCGTCGAGAGCCGCTGAGCGCGGGGGCCGGACGTGAACCAGACCTACGCGGTGGCCGCCGTCACCGCCGTCGTCCTGGCGACGGTGCTCATCGGCGCGCTCGGCCTGCGGATATCCCGGACCACCTCCGACTTCTACGTCGCGTCCCGCACCGTACGGCCCGGCCTCAACGCCGCAGCCATCAGCGGCGAGTACCTGTCGGCCGCCTCCTTCCTCGGCATCGCGGGCCTCGTCCTGGTCCAGGGCCCGGACATGCTCTGGTACCCCGTCGGGTACACCGCCGGCTATCTGGTCCTGCTCGTCCTCGTCGCCGCCCCGCTGCGCCGCTCGGGGGCGTACACCCTCTCCGACTTCGCCGAGGCCAGGCTCGAATCCCCGCCCGCCCGGCGGCTCGCCAGCCTGTTCGTCGTCGGCATCGGCTGGCTCTACCTCCTGCCGCAACTCCAGGGCGCCGGCCTCACCCTGGAGATCCTGACGGGAGCGCCCGACTGGGTCGGCGGACTCCTCGTCGCCCTCGTCGTCACCGGCATCGTCGCGGCCGGCGGCATGCGCAGCATCACCTTCGTCCAGGCCTTCCAGTACTGGCTGAAACTCACCGCCCTGCTCGTGCCCGCCCTCTTCCTGACCGCCGCCTGGTTCGGCGACGACGCGCCACGCGTCCGCTTCGACGCCCCGGCCGTGTTCCGCGAGCACACCGTCGTCCAGGTCGCCGACACCGTACGGATCGAGCTCGACGCGCCGCTCACGCTCACGGTCACCGGCCGTGTCGACTCCCTGCCGTACGAGGGGACGACCGTCACCCTGGACGACGGCGCCCACCGTGTCGAGGGCGGCACCGAACTCGCCTTCCCCCAGGGCGCGCCCGTCCCCGCCCGGGCCTCCACCGGCGCCGACCCCCTGGGCTGGTCCCAGCCGCTGGCCGGCGGGCGCGACGGGCACCAGCTCTACGCCACGTACGGGCTTATCCTCGCCACCTTCCTCGGCACCATGGGGCTGCCGCACGTCGCCGTCCGCTTCTACACCAGCCCCCACGGCCGCGCCGCCCGCCGCACGACCCTGGTCGTCCTCGGGCTCGTCGGCGTGTTCTACCTGCTGCCACCGGTGTACGGGGCGCTCGGCCGGATCTACGCCCCCGAACTGGCTCTCACCGGAGCCGCCGACGCCGCCGTGCTCGTCCTGCCCGAGCGGATGCTCGGCGGCGTGCTCGGCGACCTGCTGGGCGCGCTCCTGGCCGGCGGGGCGTTCGCCGCCTTCCTCTCGACCGCGTCCGGGCTGACGATGGCGGTGGCCGGCGTCCTCAACCAGGACGTGCTGCCGTCCCGGGGAGTACGGCACTTCCGGCTGGCGACCCTGCTGGCCACGGCCGTGCCACTGACCGCCGGGATCTTCGCCTCGAAGGTCCCGGTCGCGGACGCGGTCGGCCTCGCGTTCGCCGTCTCCGCGTCCTCGTTCTGCCCGTTGCTCGTCCTCGGGATCTGGTGGCGCCGGCTCACCCCGCCGGGGGCGATGGCCGGGCTGCTGCTCGGCGGCGGCTCCGCGCTCACGGCCGTCATGGCCACCCGGGCGGGCCTGCCGGCCGAGGGCTGGCCGCACACCCTGATGGCCTGGCCGGCGGTCTGGTCGGTGCCGCTGGGCTTCCTCACGATGATCCTGGTGTCGCTCGCCACCCCCCGGCACGTCCCAGCCGCAACCCCGGCGCTGCTTGCCCGCCTTCACCTCCCGGAGGCCCTGACGGGCCGCGCGGAGCCGGGCCGTGGAGACGCGGGGCGGGCGGAGCCAGGACGGGCGGAAGCCGGGCGCGGCGGCGCGAGGCACACGGAGGCGGGACGCTTCGACGGTGACCCGCGGGAGGCCGGGCGATGACCGGCATCGAGCTCGCGGCCTCCGCCGCCGTCGGGGCCGTCCTCCTCGCCGTCGGCTTCGCCCTCGGGCGGCTCGCCACCCGCCGCGGCGACAAGGCGGCCGACCTCGACCTCGGTACGCCCGTCGAGCGCGCCACCTTCCACACCCTGCACACCGCCTCCCTCGCCGCCCCACCGCTGCGCGCCGGCCTCACCGAGGACACCGCGCGCAAGGCCGTCCGGCGGCTGCGCTCGCTCCTCGGGACGGAGGCGCTCTGCCTGACCGACCGGTCCGCCGTCCTCGCCTGGGCGGGGCCGGGCGAGAGTCACCACCGCGAGCACGTCATGGAGCTGGTCACGCCCATCCTCGACTCCGGCCGCAGCCTGTCCGCGCACACCGGCTGCGCCGACGTCAGCTGCCCGCTGCGCTGGGTGGTGATCGCCCCGCTGACCGGCGAGGACGGCGTGCTCGGCGCGCTCGTCGCCTACGGGTCACGGGAGTCGGCCGTACTGGTCCGCGCCGCGACCGAGGTGGCCCGCTGGGTCTCCGTCCAGCTCGAACTGGCCGAGCTGGACCGCTCACGGACCCGGATCGTGGAGGCGGAGATCCGGGCCCTGCGCGCGCAGATATCCCCGCACTTCATCTTCAACTCCCTGGCCGCCATCGCCTCGTTCGTCCGCACCGACCCCGAGCGGGCCCGGGAACTGCTCCTGGAGTTCGCCGACTTCACCCGGTACTCCTTCCGAAGGCACGGCGAGTTCGCCCAGCTCGCCGACGAACTGCGGGCCATCGAGCAGTACTTGGCCCTCGCCGGCGCACGCTTCGGCGACCGCCTCAAGGTCACGCTCCAGATCGCGCCCGAGGTGCTGCCGGTGACCCTGCCGTTCCTCTGTCTCCAGCCGCTGGTGGAGAACGCCGTGAAACACGGTCTCGAGGACAGCGTGCACGCCTGCCGGGTCACCATCTCCGCCCGCGACGCGGGCGCGGAGGCGGTCGTGGTGATCGAGGACGACGGCGTGGGCATGGACCCGGACGTGCTCCGCGCGATCCTGGTCGGGGCCCGTCCCACCGGCTCCGGCATCGGCCTCTCCAACGTCGACGAGCGGCTGCGCCAGGTGTACGGGCCGGAGCACGGACTCGTCATCGAGACCGGGGTCGACGCGGGGATGAAGGTGACGGTACGGATCCCCAAGTACCGCCCGGGCGTGCACCCGACGGCTCCGTAGCCATCCGGTCAGTAGAGATGCAGGGCCAGATGGCCGAGCGTGAGCCCCAACTGCCAGGCGGGCACCCATGTCTGGGCGGACTCGTCGACCGAGAAGCCGAACCCGGCCGGCGGCAGACCGCCCAGATCGGCGGCCCGTACGGTGGTCGCCTCAAGCACCCGCCAGGTCTCCCGGGCCATGGTCAGGTCCGGACCGTCCTCGCCCGAGCGCACCCGCTCGGCCAGCCGGGCGCGGACCCACTGCGGCCAGGGGTGGTCGTACGCCGTTCTGGTGAGCCACTCGTCGAGCCGGCCCGCGGCGCGGGCCCCACCGGAGGCCTCCGGGCCCTCGCAGAGATGGATGGTGAGCGCGAGTGTCTGCCGGCCGGCCCGGTACTCCAGGGTGCCGGGCTCGACCAGGCAGCCCGCGCGCAGCAGATCGTCCGCTATGAACTCGGCACACAGCCAGGCCATCGGTACGGCGAGGCCGCCCCCGCTGGTGCCGTTCGTACTCTCGGGCAGCAACGCTCCCACCTTCTCCCGGACATGTCGGTCGGCGATCCCGACCACGAGCCTCCACCGAGGAAGACGCGCGCGGGTCGCTCTTTACTCAACTCGCCGGTGTGGTTTCGGATACGTTTCCCTGCCGGATCGGTGCCCGTGGGCATCGGGGGAAGCCGTGAGTCCGCCGAGGCGGGTGGGGCTCAGCCGAGGAGTGCGTACACCGCCGTCGCGTGCGCGGCCGTCTCCTCCGAGCCCTCGGCCGTCATCGTGATGTCCGCGAACGCCATCCGCTTGCCCGCCTTGGTCAGCCGGGCCCGTACCAGCACGTCCTTACCGAGCACCGCCCGCTGGAAGCTGATGGACTGCTGAACGGTCGTCATCGGTACGAAGCCGCCCCGGGCGGCGGCGACCGCGATCACCGTCGCCGTGTCGGCGGCGGCCATCAGCGCCTGTCCGGACAGGCCCCCGCCCTCGCGGGCGAGCCGGTCCGACCAGGGGAGGCGCAGCACCGCCTCCTGACCGTCGACCGAGACCACGGAGAGCCCCAGATCGAGCACCCAGGGGGCGAAGTTGTCGGCGAGTACCTTGTCCGCGGCGGCGGTAGTCAGCGTCGGCGTCACCCGGTCATTGTGCGGCCGTGGCGCACGGACGGGCAACGGGGCGGTGCCGCGGCCGGTAGCCGGGCAGCTGATGTCCGAGCTGGCGCAGGGCGTAGTGCGAGCGCGACTTGACGGTCCCCGCCGGGATGCCGAGATCGGCCGCGGCCTCGTTGACGGTCAGGCCCCGGAAGTAGAGCCGGACCAGGACCGCGCGGTGCTCCGGGCTCAGTCCCTCGACGGCGGCGCGGACGTCGAGCGCGGCGACCGCCGACTCCGTGACGTCGGCCGGGTCGGGGGTGCCGGCGAGTATCCCGTCGCCGATCTCGGTGGGCCGGGCGAGCCGGGAGCGCCGGGCGTCGATGGCGAGGCGCCGGGCCACCGTGAAGAGCCAGGGGCGCATCGACTCGTAGGGCCCGTCGAAGGCCTCCGGGTGGAGCCAGGCCCGTACCAGCGTCTCCTGCGCCAGGTCCTCGGCGCGCTGCCGGTCGCCGTGGGTCAGGCCGAGCAGGAAGCCGAGAAGCGCCTGACCGTGGTCGCGCTGCAGCTCCGTCAGGGCCCGTTCGTCCGTCGTCGCCCCCGCCATCGTCGTCGTCATGCTGCACACCTCTCCTGCCCGCTCGTCGTCCCGGGCCGTATCCGAACGCATACGGGCGACAAGGGACAGGGAACGGGCGAGGGTCTGCGACGAGCGGTCGCACCGAGCGGCGAATGGTGCGGTGAGCGGTCGGGCGGACGCGCTTCATCCGTTTCGGCGGGGTTTGCTGATCGATGCGGCTTTGCCTCTTGACTGGGACATTTATCCCCTGTCAATTCATCAGGACAGATGGTTGTCCTATTAATCAGGCGGAGCCGGTAGATGACCAAACGTACGAGACAGGGGGCGGTGGCCTTCGCGGCCGTCCTGCTCACGGCGGCGACCGGTTGCGGCGGCGGCGCCCGCACCCCCGACGCCCCACCCGCGCAGGATCCGGTGCGCCCCGCCGCCCCCTCGGCGGCCCCCGGCGGCGCCTCCGCGCGGACCGGCTTCACCCTGGTCGCCTCCGGCGACGTGCTGCCGCACGACTCGATCATCAGCCGGGCGGCCGCCGACGCGAACGGCCAGGGACACGACTTCCGGCCCATGCTCTCCGGGGTCAAGGACGTCGTCTCCGGGGCCGATCTGGCGATCTGCCACATGGAGACCGTGTTCGGACCGGAGGGCGGGCCCTACACCGGCTACCCCGCCTTCAAGTCCCCGCCCGAGATCGCCCCCGCCCTCAAGGAGACCGGGTACGACTCCTGCTCCACCGCCTCCAACCACACCCTGGACGACGGCGCCGCGGGCCTCACCCGAACTCTGGACGCCCTCGACAAGGCGGGTGTACGGCACGCCGGTTCGGCCCGCAGCGCCGAGGAGGCGGCCCGCCCCACCCTGCTCAAGGCGGGCGACGCGACGGTCGCCCAGCTCGCGTACACCTATGACACCAACGGCTACCCGCTCCCCGAGGGGAAGCCCTGGTCCGTCAACCTGATCGACGAGGGGAAGATCGTCGCCGACGCGCGGGCCGCCCGGAAGGCCGGCGCCGACGTGGTCGTGGTCAGCATCCACTGGGGCACGGAGTGGCAGACCGCCCCCGACAACCGTCAGCTCACCCTCGCCCGCTCCCTCACCGCCTCGCGGACCGGCGGCAGGCCGGACATCGACCTGATCCTCGGCACCCACGCGCACGTCCCGCAGGCGTACGAGAAGGTCAACGGCACCTGGGTGATCTACGGCATGGGCGACCAGATCGCCGGCGACATGATCAACCACGCGGGCGCCTTCGACCCCCGGGGCAACCGGTCGAGCCTGGGGCGCTTCACCTTCACCCCGCCCACCGCCCCCGGTGCGCGCTGGGAGGTGGCCAAGGCGGAGTTCCTCCCGCAGTGGTTCGACACGAGCCGCGGCCGGGCGGTGAACCTCAACGCCGCCATCAAGAAGGGAGAACCCGTCACCGCCGTCCGCGACACCATCCGCGACGTCGTCCTCGACCGGGGCGCGGCCAAGGACGGCCTGCTGATGGGGGAGTAGCCCCGCCGGACGCTCGATGCCGGCTAGGTGCGATCGGCCCAACGGGTGTTTTCGGACCCGAGACCGGTGTGGATGACCGGTGCGGGCCTTCGGCCATGCGAGCCATTGGTCATGAAAAAGGATCAGATGCCTACCGGGCGCCGGACGGTCCTGCGCATCGCCGCCGCCCTCGGAGCCACTGCCACCTTCGGCGTCCTCGCCACCGACCGGTTCGGCCCCCCGCAGGCCGCCCCTCCGCCCCTCGCGCCGGAAGCCGCCGGCGGTCCCGCGCCCGCGCCCGCCCGCGGTGGCGGACCGGCCGCGGGCCCACCGGCGAGCGCCCGGCTGCGGCCCTCCACGTACCGGCTCCAGCCGATGACGGCGTACGCACCGCCGGCCGCCCGCCGGGCGGTCCCGCCCGTCCGGCAGCGGCCGTTCCTCCAGATGTCCGGGGTCGGCCGTTCCATGGTGCTGACCTTCGACGACGGCCCCGACCCCCGCTACACGCCCGAGATCCTCGCCACCCTGCGGCGCTACGGCTGCCGGGCGATGTTCTTCGTCTGCGGCGAGATGGCGGCCGTCAACCAGGACCTGGTACGGCAGATGGCGGCGGACGGACACGTGGTCGGCAACCACTCCTGGTCGCATCCGCTCATCCCCAAGCTGCGCCCCTCCCGCATCCGGCACGAGCTCGGCTCCACCAGCGATCTCGTCGAGGGGATCCTCGGCTCCGCCCCGCTCTGGTACCGCGCCCCCTTCGGGGCCTGGAACCGGCACTCGTTCGAGATCGGCGCCGAGTTGGGCATGGAGCCGCTGGCCTGGACCGTCGACACCCTCGACTGGCAGGAACCGGGCGCCGGCAGCATCGTGCGCCGGGTCCTCGACGGGGCGGCCCCCGGGGTCGTCGTGCTCTCGCACGACGCGGGCGGCGACCGCGCGCAGAGCGTGGCGGCGCTCAAGCGGTACCTGCCCGAACTCCTCGACGCCGGCTACAGCATCACCGTCCCCCCGCGCTGAGCGCCGCCGCACCTACGGAGAAGGCCCCCGGATTCGGCGAATTCAAGGGGTCGTGGCAACACTGCTGGTCAAGCGGCTGTTGCCAGTAGCTTAGCGAGGCGCTCGGCTGGGGTTTCCCAGCCGAGCGTTTTGCGTGGGCGGCCGTTGAGTTCGGCGGCGACGGCGTCCAGGTGCTCGCGGCTGTGCTGGGAGAGGTTGGTTCCCTTGGGGAAGTACTGCCGCAGCAGGCCGTTGGTGTTCTCGTTCGATCCGCGCTGCCAGGGGCTGGAGGGGTCGCAGAAGTAGACCGGCATGCCCGTGGCCATGGAGAACTGGTCGTGCAGACCCATCTCCGAGCCCTGGTCCCAGGTCAATGAACGTCGCAGGTGGACCGGGAGGGTGCTGACCGTGTCGACCAGGGCGTCACGCACGGTCGAGGTGTCCCGGCCGTGAGGCAGGTGGACCAGCATCACGTAGCGGGTGGTGCGCTCGACCAGGGTGCCGATCGCGGAGCCGTTGTTCTTGCCGATGATCAGGTCGCCTTCCCAGTGGCCGGGGACGGCTCGGTCGTCGACTTCGGCGGGCCGGTCGCTGATCATCACCATCGGGGCCGGGTAGCGCGGAACGCGCTGGTCAGGGCGGCGCTGGGGCTTGCGGAGGGTGCGGCCGGTCCGCAGGGCTTTGGTGAGTTCGCGGCGGAGTTCGCCCCGGCCCTGGACGTAGAGCGCCTGGTAGATCGTCTCGTGGGACACGTGCATCTCCGGCTGGCCGGGGAAGTGCAGGCGCAGGCTCCGGCTGATCTGCTCGGGACTCCACTTCAAGCCCAGCCACGACTGGATGGTGTCACGCAGCCGCAGGTTCGTCGCGATCTTCCCGCTCTTGGCCCGCGGACGCCTCGCTCGGGCACGGCGGTGAGCGGCATGAGGGCGGTAGTCCCCGCTGACCGGATGCCGATTACGGCGGATCTCCCGGCTGACTGTCGAGGGACTGCGGCCCAGCTCGGCCGCGATGGCGCGGACGGTCGCCTTTTCCCGTAGCCGGTCGGCTATGTGGATGCGCTCGTCCTCGCCCAGATACCGCGAGTCACCACGGACTTCGACCCGCGTCTTCCGGGGCTTGCGGGTGAAGACCGCGACCGCCGGCGCGTCATGCGCCCGCAGTCGCGGCCTCTTCTTACGTCCCTCGGGCCGCCCGTACCGCCAGTCCCGGCCGGTCCGCTCGTGTACTCCCACGATCCGGCAGGCCTGCGCGTTGCTCATTCCTTGATCCACAAGGGAAAGGTAGAGCTCACGTTCCTTCAGGAGCTTCCTGGGCCCCTGCGGCCTCCGGTTCTCCCGAACCTCGAAGTCCATCGCGTCCCCCTACATCGGGGTGTTGCAACGACCTCTTGAACTGAAGATTCCCGGGGGCCTTCTCCGTACGCCGTGCGGGTCAGCGCGAGCCGACCATCCGGGCGTAGACGACGACGTTGCCGTCGTAGCCGGTGGCCCGCGAGTAGCCGCCGCCGCAGGTGATGACCCGCAGCTCGGGCACCCCGGTGTCGGAGTAGACCTGCACCCCGGGGAAGTCGTTCTTGGAGTACACCTCGACACCGTAGATCTCGAAGACGGCCACCCGGCCGTCGTACCGCTCCACCTCGACGTGCTGGCCCTTCTGCAGCGAGCCGAGGCCGTAGAAGACCGCCGGACCCGCCGCGTTGTCGACGTGGCCGACGATGACGGACGTGCCGCGCTGACCGGGTGCGATGCCGTTCTGGTACCAGCCGGCCAGGTTGGCGTCCTGCGGTGGCGGCGCCGCGATCCAGCCGTCCGGGTCCAGGCCCACGTCCATGATCGGGGCCGACACCCGGATGGCCGGGATCCGCACCCGGGAGGCGGGGGCGTGCGGCAGGGGCTCCAGGCCCTCGGGCGCGGTGGGCGGCGCACCGATCGGGCGGGTGTCGGGACGGGCGGCGGCCGCCGGCTGCGGCGGGCCGAGTTCCACGTCGACTCCGTTGCGCATCATCGCCAGGCCGGACAGCATGACGAGAGCGAGTACGCCCCACGGCTGGCGTCTCCTCGGCTCAAGGACGCTGAAGTCCTTGGGGCTCATGGTTCTCCCTTCGTGGCGTCGTCAGAACGGTAAGGGCGGCCGGGCGAACCGGCGATCAGGGCGGGGCGAACGGGTGGCGCGGGGGTCCACGCGCACGGGCCCGGGCACGGACGAGGTGCCCGGGCTCCGTCGTACCCGAGCGGCGGCCGGGTGACGAGGATGATGACCCATCCGAGTATTCGTCAGATAAGCGGTGTGACGGTCTGTGACCTGCGACTCCGTCAGATTTCGCGGCTTTCGCCCGGCGTGTCGGCTCACTGGGGTGGACCAGTGCCGAAATGCGGGGTTCGCCGTAAGTGGTGAGGGTTCGTCATGGAAGGCGTACTCGTCGAACTTCCCGGAGCACCGCTTTGGGGCGTCTTCCTCTGGAGGTTCAACCATGCGTGCTGCACGCACTCTGGCGGTGACCGCCACCGCGTTCGCGGCGGTCGGGCTCGCGGCCCCCCTCGCCGCCGCCACCAACGGGCCCAGTGAAGTCACGATCAACCCCTCGGCCGTCCACCAGGGCTCGACCATCACCATCACCGTCAAGGGCTGCGGCCACGGCGGCAAGGTGACGTCCAACGCCTTCCCGACGACCAACCTCTCGGTGAACTCGAACGGGATCTCCAGCGCGATCGGCCGGGTCTTCAACAACGCGACGCCCGGTACCTACAACCTCGCCGTCAAGTGCAGCGACAACTCGAACGTGGCCACCCGCCAGTTCACCGTCCTCGAGGCGAGGGGTGCCCAGGGTGGTATCGGCGGCTCGCTCGCCCCCACCTCCACGGAGATGGCCGTCGGCGGTTCGCTGGTCGCCGCGGCCGCGCTCGGCGGCGGTCTCTTCATCGCCCGCCGACGCCGTATGGCAGGCGCCAAGGTCTGACCGGCCGAACCTCCCGGTCGGCCGCAACGCCCGTCGCCCCCGAATCCTGGTGGACAGGACTCGGGGGCGACGGGCGTGTACGGGGGCTTGGGCGGGGCGGGTACAGGGGTTTCGGCGGGGACGTCGTCCGCGCCGTCGGCGGGGGCGCCGCCCGCACGTCAGTGGCGACGGCCGCGGTCGAGCTGCGACCTTCGGCGGACGACGAAGACGGTTCCGGCGACGGCCACGGCCACCAGACCGGCCCCGGCCGCCAGCGTTCCCGTCCCGACCCCCTCGACGGAGCCGCCCACGCCGCCCCGCACCCCACGTGGGGTGGTCAGCACGGTGGAGCTGGCCGTCGGGGTCGCGGTGGTGCCGCTGATGGTCAGGTTGACGGTGTCCGTGATCCCGCCGGTGCAGCGGAACGTGACCGTGTAGACGGCCCCCCGCTTGGCGTCCAGGTCCACCAGGGCGGTGGCCGAGGACCCGGGAGCGATGGTCACCGTGTCGAAGACGCCCGCCGAGGCCGTCGCCGTACTGGCGCAGCCCGGAGCGGTGAGCGTCACCCGCCCGCCGGGCGCGACCAGCGAGGGCGTCACGACGAAATCGCCCGGTGCCTTCGCTCTGGCCGCCTGCGGGTTCGGTGCGGGGGCACCGTCGGCCGCGAAGGCGACGGGAGCGGCCAGGGCGAGGGTGGCCGCCCCCAACAGGGCAGTGGACGCGGCACGTATCGCGCGCATGTGATCCTCCGGTCCCCGAGGAGCAGCAGCGGAAGCGGTTTCCGCACAAGGACAGGGCGTGCACCTCGATACCCGAAACGCTAGGAGCGCACTACCACAACCGCGATCCCAGGCGGGCGAATGGGGCACCGATGTCCCCCGTGCGGCCCACCCGCGCGTCGCGCGGAGGCTAGTGTCTCGTGATCCTGTTCATGTCAGTTCGAGTTGTTATTGACGAGTTTCTTCACGTTGGTCGCGACGAGTCG
>NZ_JAUPWM010000175.1:0-430 GCF_032436795.1 Streptomyces sp. P9(2023) | reverse complement strand
CAATCGTGTAGCCATATTTGAAATCGTGGATGTTCAAATAATTTCCAACAACTGCCACGCAGTCAGAACGACCGTTGATTTGATAATTCTGACCGTTCAATGTGTAACCCCATTCAACAAACAATTGAATGTTAGGTGCACAATCGATTAAGGAAATGTAGTCGTCAACGTGTTCCGCCATTTCGGCTGTAATATAAACGCCGTTCGGCGCTTTCCGGTCAACCATTTCCAGCGAAGTTGTTTCTTTGTTGAATATTGCGGACGCCAGCCAGTGCACCGCGTTTCCTTCTTCGCGTATCGTATTATCACGCTCCGTAAATACGGGGTCCGCTTGCATGACTAATGAGCCGTTACAAGAAAGAACACGCGGAAGATTGCCAGCGTCCACAATAATCATTTTACGCAACACGGCAAATGGGTGTAACGTAAA
>NZ_JAUPWM010000174.1:0-430 GCF_032436795.1 Streptomyces sp. P9(2023) | reverse complement strand
ATGGCTCGCCACCGGCATCGCACAGTGGCTCCAGACGTGGGACGCAGACCATCCCGGCGACCGCGACCGCCTGCTGTTCGCCACCGCCGCCGGTGACCCGCTCACCGACGGCGCGATGTGGCGCGCCCACCACAAGGGCGCGGTCGCCTGCGGACACCCCGACATGAGTGTCCACGACCTCCGCAAGACGGGCGCGACACTGGCAGCACAGTCCGGCGCGACCGTCCGCGAGCTCATGGCACGCCTCGGGCACACCACACCCCGCATGGCGATGCTGTATCAGGTGGCCTCCGACGACCGAGACCGGGCCGTTGCCGAGCGCATGGGTGAGCTGGAGGGCTAGGCCAGTTTCGCCACGATGTGGGCGCGCTCGGCCTCAGTCAGCGCCCCTAGTCGGTCTGCGAGCGTCCGGCGCGTCACCCATAGTTCC
>NZ_JAUPWM010000173.1:0-430 GCF_032436795.1 Streptomyces sp. P9(2023) | reverse complement strand
CAACAATTCTGGGACGTTTAACAGCCTTAACGCCATACACTTCAATCTTTGTGTTCATGAGCACCTCCGAGCAATTGATTCAGATTATACACCTGGCCCCGCATAAAAAAAGCGACGCCCTACCCTGCACCCGCTCTGCGCTGCCGCTTTGAAATCCCAGACGCGTCACAGCGTCATCACAGCCCATGACGCACCACAGAACCGTAGAAAGGGGATGAGCGCAATCCACGGCTGAGCGCACTGGTCAGAATGCTCGGCTTTGGAATGGAGGCGCAACCGCAACCGCAATGAAAAAGGCGTCACATAACTGGCTTTGTTAGGACACTTCGGCATGCCGCTGAAAATTAAGAATTTCTTGCATCAAAAGCCCAAAAACAGCATGTCCAACGCTGCAGAGATTTCGTCCTGCTGCTCAGCAAGGTTACCAACA
>NZ_JAUPWM010000061.1:0-18042 GCF_032436795.1 Streptomyces sp. P9(2023) | reverse complement strand
CCATGCACCCGCCGGGACCGAGAGGTCACAACCCTACTCGTGAGGGCTGCAGAAGGGATGGTCCTCTAATGAGCGACCTACGCCACGTCCTCGTCCTGAACGGCCCGAACCTGGGCCGGCTGGGCTCCCGCGAGCCCGACATCTACGGCGCGACGTCGTACAAGGGGCTGGTGGAGTCCTGCAAGAACCTCGGCGAGCAGCTCGGCTTCGACGTGGAGGTGCGGGAGACCAACGACGAGGGCGAGATGATCCGCTGGCTCCACGAGGCAGCGGACCGATCGATCCCGGTCGTGCTCAACCCCGGGGCGTTCACCCACTACTCGTACGGGATGCGGGACGCGGCCGCCCAGCGGACCGCGCCGCTGATCGAGGTGCACATCTCGAACCCGTACACCCGGGAGGAGTTCCGGCACACCTCGGTCGTCGCCGCCGTGGCGACCGGGACCGTCGCCGGATTCGGCATCGGCTCCTACCGGCTGGCCCTGCGCGCCCTGGCCGAGGAAGTGACCGGCTGACGACAGTCGGCGACGGAGCCCGGAGGGCACCTTCGACCGCCCCCGGCCGTTCCCCCTGTGGGAGCCGGGGGCGGTAACGTACCCGGAAGTATCGGCCGTACGAGACGGAGTGGCACCGGATGCAGCACGCAGTGGGGGCTCCGTTGCCGCCCGACTCCTCGGGCTGGACGCCCGGCACCGGCCGACCCCCCGTCCCGCCCGTGCCACCCACGGCGCACGGCGGCCACCAGGCACCGCACCCGCACCCCCACCCGCAGCACCCCCAGCATCCGCAGCAGCCCCAGCGTCCGCACGCCGCGCCCGGCTCGCCCCCGCCCCCGCAGGCCCCCGGCGCGGCCGCCCCGTACTCCGCGCCGCCGGCCCCCGGCTGGGGTACCCCGGGCATACCCGGGCACCCCGCCCCGCCGGCCTCGCCCTCGCCGCACGACGTCACCGGTCACGTACCGCTGCCGCCGGTCGCTCTGCCCACGCCGCCGCCCACCGAGCCCGGCACCGGCGCGGCGACCCTGGCCGTGCTGCTGATCGGCCCGGCCGGCGCGGGCAAGACGACCGTCGCCCGGCACTGGGCCGCCCGGCGCCGCGTGCCCACCGCGCACATCAGCCTGGACGACGTCCGCGAATGGGTCTGCTCCGGCTTCGCCGACCCCCAGTCGGGGTGGAACGAACACTCCGAGGCCCAGTACCGGCTCGCCCGCCGCACCTGCGGCTTCGCCGCCCGTAACTTCCTGGCCAACGGCATCTCCTGCATCCTCGACGACGCCGTCTTCCCGGACCGTCCCGTCGTCGGCCTCGGCGGCTGGAAGCGGCACGTCGGCCCGGGGCTGCTTCCGGTCGTTCTGCTGCCCGGCCTGGAGATCGTCCTGGAGCGCAACGCCGAGCGCAGCGGCAACCGGCGGCTCTCGGACGAGGAGGTCGCCTCCATACACGGCCGGATGGCCGGCTGGTACGGCTCCGGTCTGCCGATCATCGACAACTCGACGTACGACGTCGAGACCACCGCCCGCGTCCTGGACGACGTGCTGGCCCGTTCCCTGGCGAGCCCGCCCTCCTGGTGATGGCTCGAAGCGGCCGCCGGTGGCCCGGTCGGCCGCGCTGAGCGGGCCGGGACGCCCGGTCCCTCGTAGGCTCGGAACATGTCAGAGGTGTTTGCGGACCGCCGAGTGCGGCTGCGCGACCGGTGCGCGGCGGCCGGCAGCCCGGCGGCCCTGGTCTCCCGCCCCGCCAACGTCCGCTATCTCGCGGGCGGTTCGCCCATCGGCGCCGTCCTGCTGCTCGGTCCGGACGAGGACGTGCTGCTCTGCCCCACCGCGCCCGGCGGCGATCCGGCCGACGGCCGGCTGGACGAGCTGCTGCGCCAGGCCGTGCTGCCCGCGGCCGGCGGGGATCCGGCGGTCGCGGCCGTCGACTTCGCCCGTAAGGCGGGCGCGGACGCCCTCGCCGTCGAGGAGCACCATCTGACCGTGGCCCGGCACCGCGCGATGGGTTCGGTGGCGCCGCAGCTCCAGCTCGCCGATCTCGGCGGAGCCGTCGAGCAGCTGAGGATCGTGAAGGACGAGGACGAGATCGCCTGTCTGCGGATCGCCGCCGAGATCGCCGACCAGGCGCTGGGGGAACTCCTGGAATCGATCCTGGTGGGCCGCACCGAGCGGCACCTCGCGCTGGAGCTGGAGCGCCGGCTCGTCGACCACGGCGCGGACGGCGCCGCCTTCCCGACCTCCGTCGGCACCGGACCGAACTCCGGGCGCGGCGGCCACAAGCCCTCGGACCGCCGGGTCGAGGAAGGAGATTTCCTCTCCGTCTGCCTGGGCGCCAACTACCGCGGGTACCGTTGCGAGATCGGCCGTACGTTCGTCATCGGGACGACCCCCGCGGACTGGCAGATCGAGCTGTACGATCTCGTCTTCGCCGCTCAGCGGGCCGGCCGGGAGTCGCTCACACCCGGCGCCGAGTACCGGGACGTGGACCGCGCCGCCCGCCAGATCCTCGGCGGAGCGGGCCACGGCGAGGCGGTTCCGCCGGTCACCGGGCACGGTGTCGGCCTCGAAATCGACGAGGACCCGCAGCTCGCACCCGCGGCCATGGGTAAACTGGACGCTTGTGTGCCGGTCACCGTCGAACCGGGGGTCCACCTCCCGGGCCGGGGCGGGGTCCGGATCGATGACACGCTCGTCGTGCGCCAGGAGGCGGACGGCGGACCCGAGCTACTCACCATTACGACCAAGGAGCTGCTCGCGCTGTAAGGCGCGCACGCCTCCCCGGTCCACGTCAGTCCAGGAGATTCCGCAACCGTGGCTTCCACGAACGACCTCAAGAACGGCATGGTGCTCAAGCTCGAAGGCGGCCAGCTCTGGTCCGTCGTCGAGTTCCAGCACGTCAAGCCCGGCAAGGGCCCGGCCTTCGTGCGCACCAAGCTGAAGAGCGTGATGTCCGGCAAGGTCGTCGACAAGACCTTCAACGCGGGCACGAAGGTCGAGACGGCCACCATCGACCGCCGCGACATGCAGTTCTCGTACATGGACGGCGAGTACTTCGTCTTCATGGACATGGAGACCTACGACCAGCTGATGGTCGACCGCAAGGCCGTCGGCAACGCCGCCAACTTCCTCATCGAGGGCTTCACCGCCTCCGTGGCGCGGCACGAGGGCGAGGTGCTCTACGTCGAGCTCCCGGCCGCCGTCGAGCTGGTCATCCAGGAGACCGAGCCGGGCGTCCAGGGCGACCGCTCCACCGGTGGCACCAAGCCGGCGACGCTGGAGACCGGTCACCAGATCCAGGTCCCGCTCTTCATCACCACCGGTGAGAAGATCAAGGTCGACACCCGCACGAGCGACTACCTCGGCCGGGTGAACAGTTAACCGTGGCTGCCCGCAGCAACGCCCGTAAGCGCGCCTTCCAGATCCTCTTCGAGGCCGACCAGCGCGGCGCGTCCGCGCAGCAGGTCCTCGCGGACTGGGTCCGGCACGCCCGGTCCGACGACCGCCAGCCGGCGGTCAGCGAGTTCACGATGCAGCTGGTCGAGGGGTACGCGGGCCACGCGAACCGGATCGACGAGCTCATCGCCACCTACGCGGTGGACTGGGACCTGGACCGGATGCCGGTCGCCGACCGGAACATCGTGCGCCTCGGCGCGTACGAACTGATCTGGCTGGACGAGACCCCGGACGCCGTGGCGATCGACGAGGCCGTGCAGCTCGCCAAGGAGTTCTCCACGGACGAGTCGCCGACCTTCGTCAACGGCCTGCTGGCCCGCTTCAAGGACCTGAAGCCGCGCCTGCGCCGGGACGCCTGACGCCTGAGCCAGGCGGCCCGCAGACACGCCGAAGGGGCCCGCAGCACACGATGTGTGCCGCGGGCCCCTTCGGCGTCTCCTGGGGCCGTCGCAGCCGTTGCTGGGCACCGGAAACCGCCGGGGCGGGGAAGGCTCTCAGGCCCACCCCGCCCCGGCGGCAACGTTTCTGCTCAGCTCCGCTCAGCTGTCCTCATGGGCGACCGCGCGCCGCGCGTCCGCGTCGAGGACACCCCAGCTGATCAGCTGCTCGGTCAGGACCGAGGGCGACTGGTCGTAGATGACGGCGAGCGTGCGCAGGTCGTCCTGGCGGATCGACAGCACCTTGCCGTTGTAGTCGCCGCGCTGCGACTGGATCGTCGCCGCGTAGCGCTGCAGCGGGCCGGCCTTCTCCTGCGGGACGTGGGCCAGGCGCTCCAGGTCGAGGACGAGCTTCGGCGGCGGCTCGGCGGCTCCGCCGGGGGTCGTGCCGGGCAGGAGCTCCTGCACCGGGACGCCGTAGAAGTCCGCCAGCTCGGCGAGGCGCTGGACCGTCACGGCGCGGTCACCGCGCTCGTACGAGCCCACCACGACGGCCTTCCAGCGGCCCTGGGACTTCTCTTCCACACCGTGGAGGGAAAGGCCCTGCTGGGTGCGGATGGCACGGAGCTTGGCCCCGAGCTGCTTTGCGTATTCGCTGGACATATAGCTCCCCGGACGCTGGACGCTGTAGACAACGTGCGGCTCCGCCGCGTGGCTGGTAACTCACTGTGAGGTTACGCAGCGTTACTCTGCTCCGTCAAGCCGAATGGTCCGTACCGCCCCCTCTCGGGGGATGGCGCCCGGTGTGGCGGCGGGGTGGTGAGCAGGGGAGTCACCCGCCCCTGGTAGAGTCGATGGCGCAAATCCGACGTCCTTTAAGAACCGTCCCGTGAGGCGGAGAAGGAGGTCCGTTTCATATGGACACAGAGCAGCACTCCGATGCGGCACGCCCTGTTCTCGAGGGCCCCGACATCGCGCGGGTCCTGACCCGCATCGCCCACGAGATCGTCGAGCGCGCCAAGGGCGCCGACGACGTGGTCCTCCTCGGCATCCCGACGCGGGGCGTCTTCCTCGCCCGCCGGCTGGCCGACAAGCTCGCCGAGATCACCGGCCGCAAGATCCCGGTCGGCTCCCTCGACATCACGATGTACCGCGACGACCTGCGGATGAAGCCCGCCCGCGCCCTCGGCCGCACCGAGATCCCCGGTGACGGTGTCGACGGCCGCCTGGTCGTCCTGGTCGACGACGTGCTCTTCTCCGGTCGCACCATCCGCGCCGCGCTCGACGCGCTCGGCGACATCGGCCGCCCGCGCGCCGTCCAGCTCGCGGTCCTCGTCGACCGAGGCCACCGCGAACTCCCGATCCGCGCCGACTACGTCGGCAAGAACCTCCCCACGTCGCTGCGCGAGACGGTCAAGGTCCAGCTCGCCGAGGAGGACGGTCGCGACACCGTGCTGCTCGGCAGCAAGACCCCCGCCTAGCCGAGCGGCCGCGCCCGGACTTCCCGACGGGCCGGGGCACACCCCTGCGCGCCCGCACCCCGACGGGCCCCTGGGCACACCCTGGGTCCTCACCCCTCCCGACCACGGAGCACACCCCCGATGATGCGTCACCTCATCTCGGCCGCCGACCTCACCCGCGACGACGCCGTCCTCATCCTCGACACCGCCGAGGAGATGGCCCGGGTCGCCGACCGGCCGATCAAGAAGCTGCCCACCCTGCGCGGCCGGACCATCTGCAACCTCTTCTTCGAGGACTCCACCCGCACCCGGATCTCGTTCGAGGCCGCCGAGAAGCGGCTCTCCGCCGATGTGATCAACTTCGCGGCCAAGGGCTCCAGCGTCTCCAAGGGCGAGTCGCTCAAGGACACCGCCCAGACCCTGGAGGCGATGGGCGTCGACGCCGTCGTCATCCGCCACGGCGCCTCCGGGGCTCCGTACCGGCTCGCCACCTCCGGCTGGATCGACGCCCCCGTCATCAACGCCGGCGACGGCACCCACCAGCACCCCACCCAGGCCCTGCTCGACGCCTTCACCATGCGCCGCCGCCTGGTCGGCCGCGACGCCGGCCTCGGCCAGGATCTGGCGGGCAAGCGCATCACGCTCGTCGGCGACGTCCTGCACAGCCGGGTCGCCCGCTCCAACGTCGACCTGCTGCACACCCTCGGCGCCGAGGTCACCCTGGTGGCCCCGCCGACCCTGGTCCCGGTCGGCGTCGAGACCTGGCCCTGCGACGTCAGCTACGACCTCGACAGCGTGCTGCCGAAGTCCGACGCGGTGATGATGCTGCGTGTGCAGCGCGAGCGGATGAACGCGGCCTTCTTCCCGACCGAGCGCGAGTACTCGCGGCGGTACGGCCTCGACGGCGAGCGGATGGCGAGGATGCCCGAGCACGCCATCGTGATGCACCCCGGCCCCATGGTCCGCGGCATGGAGATCACCGCCGAGGTCGCCGACTCCGACCGCTGCACGGTCGTCGAGCAGGTCGCCAACGGCGTCTCGGTCCGGATGGCCGTCCTGTACCTGCTTCTGGGCGGCAACGAGCCCGCCGTCACTCATCACCGCACCGAGGAGACCAAGTAACCATGAGCAAGATTCTTATCCGCGGTGCCAAGGTGCTGGGCGGCGAGGCGCAGGACGTCCTGATCGACGGCGAGACCATCGAGAAGGTCGGTACGGGTCTGTCGGCCGAGGGCGCGACCGTCGTCGAGGCTGATGGCCAGATCCTCCTCCCCGGCCTGGTCGACCTCCACACCCACCTGCGCGAGCCCGGCCGCGAGGACTCCGAGACCGTCCTCACCGGCACCCGTGCGGCCGCCTCCGGCGGCTTCACCGCCGTCTTCGCGATGGCCAACACCTTCCCGGTCGCCGACACCGCCGGTGTGGTCGAGCAGGTCTACCGGCTCGGCAAGGAGTCCGGCTACTGCGACGTACAGCCCATCGGGGCCGTCACCGTCGGCCTGGAGGGCACGAAGCTCGCCGAACTCGGCGCCATGCACGACTCCGCCGCCGGCGTCACGGTCTTCTCCGACGACGGCAAGTGCGTGGACGACGCGGTGATCATGCGGCGCGCCCTGGAGTACGTGAAGGCCTTCGGCGGCGTCGTCGCGCAGCACGCCCAGGAGCCCCGCCTCACCGAGGGCGCCCAGATGAACGAGGGCATCGTCTCCGCCGAGCTGGGCCTCGGCGGCTGGCCCGCCGTCGCCGAGGAGTCGATCATCGCCCGTGACGTGCTGCTCGCCGAGCACGTCGGCTCCCGGGTCCACATCTGCCACCTGTCGACCGCCGGCTCCGTCGAGATCGTCCGCTGGGCCAAGTCCCGCGGCATCGACGTCACCGCCGAGGTCACGCCGCACCACCTGCTCCTGACCGACGAGATGGTGCGCTCGTACAACCCCGTCTACAAGGTCAACCCGCCGCTGCGCACCGAGCGGGACGTGATGGCGCTCCGCGAGGCCCTGGCCGACGGCACCATCGACATCGTCGCCACCGACCACGCCCCGCACCCGCACGAGGACAAGGACTGCGAGTGGGCCGCGGCCGCCATGGGCATGGTCGGCCTGGAGACCGCCCTCTCCGTCGTCCAGCAGACGATGGTCGAGACCGGACTCCTCGACTGGGCCGGCGTCGCCGACCGGATGTCCGTCAAGCCCGCGCGGATCGGGCAGGCCAAGGAGCACGGACGGCCCGTCTCGGCAGGTGAGCCCGCGAACCTGACCCTGGTCGATCCGGCATACCGTGGTCTCGTGGACCCCGCGGGCTTCGCCTCCCGCAGCCGCAACACCCCGTACGAGGGCCGCGAACTGCCGGGACGCGTCACCCACACCTTCCTGCGGGGCCGGGCGACGCTCGTGGACGGGAAGCTGGCGTGACACTCATCGAAATCGCTGCCGGGGCCGGTATGGCCGCCGAGCAGAAGTCGGCGGAGGTGACCGACTGGGCCGGACGGCTCGGCTGGGTCGCGGGACTCCTGCTCTTCATCGCCTTCGTCTACTGGCTGATGCGCCAGGGATGGAAGTGGCGCGGCAGCCTCCAGTCGGACCTGCCCGAGCTGCCCACCGCGCCGGAGCACGCCGGTGAGGCGAGACTGACTCTCGACGGGCGCTACCACGGCTCGACGACCGCCGGGCAGTGGCTCGACCGGATCGTCGCCCACGGTCTCGGCACCCGCAGCCGCGTCGAGCTCACCCTCACGGACGCGGGGATCGAGGTCGTACGCCCCGGGGCGAACGACTTCTTCATCCCGGCCGAGGCCCTCCGCGAGGCCCGGCTCGACAAGGGCATCGCGGGCAAGGTCCTCGCCGAGGGCGGGCTGCTGATCGTCACGTGGGCGCACGGCGAGAAGCTGCTCGACTCCGGCTTCCGGTCCGACCGGGCGGCGGAGCACGCCGCCTGGGTCGAGACCCTGAACAACATGATCAAGACGACGGAAGGCACCGCACGATGACGACCTCCACAAGGGGAGCCAGGGTTCCCGCCGTACTCGTCCTGGAGGACGGCCGCATCTTCCGCGGCCGCGCCTACGGGGCCGTGGGGGAGACCTTCGGCGAGGCCGTGTTCTCCACCGGCATGACCGGCTACCAGGAGACCCTCACCGACCCGTCGTACCACCGCCAGGTCGTCGTGATGACCGCCCCGCACGTCGGCAACACCGGCGTCAACGACGAGGACCCCGAGTCCGCCCGCATCTGGGTCTCCGGCTACGTCGTGCGCGACCCCGCCCGCGTCTCCTCCAACTGGCGCGCCAAGCGCTCGCTGGACGAGGAGCTCGCCGCCCAGGGCGTCGTCGGCATCAGCGGCATCGACACCCGCGCCCTCACCCGCCACCTGCGCGAGAGCGGCGCCATGCGCGTCGGCATCTTCTCCGGCAACGCGCTGCCCGACGAGGGCACCATGCTCGCCGAGGTCCGCCAGGCCCCCGAGATGAAGGGCGCCGACCTCTCCGCCGAGGTCGCCACCAAGGAGACGTACGTCGTCCCCGCGATCGGCACCAAGAAGTTCACCGTGGCCGCCGTCGACCTCGGCATCAAGGGCATGACCCCGCACCGGATGGCCGAGCGCGGCATCGAGGTCCACGTCCTGCCCGCCACCGCCACCGTCGAGGACGTGTACGCGGTCAAGCCGGACGGCGTGTTCTTCTCCAACGGCCCGGGCGACCCGGCCACCGCCGACCACCCGGTCTCCGTCATGCGGGCCGTCCTGGAGCGCAAGACCCCGCTCTTCGGTATCTGCTTCGGCAACCAGATCCTCGGCCGCGCGCTCGGCTTCGGCACCTACAAGCTGAAGTACGGCCACCGCGGCATCAACCAGCCCGTGCAGGACCGCACGACCGGCAAGGTCGAGGTCACCGCGCACAACCACGGCTTCGCCGTCGACGCGCCGCTCGACAAGGTCTCCGACACCCCCTTCGGGCGTGCCGAGGTCTCCCACGTCTGCCTGAACGACCAGGTCGTCGAGGGCCTCCAGCTGCTCGACCAGCCGGCCTTCTCCGTCCAGTACCACCCCGAGGCGGCCGCGGGCCCGCACGACGCCGCGTACCTCTTCGACCGCTTCACGTCTTTGATGAACACCGCCCAGATGGAGGCCGAGCGTGCCTAAGCGCACCGATATCCAGTCCGTCCTGGTCATCGGCTCCGGCCCGATCGTCATCGGCCAGGCCGCCGAGTTCGACTACTCCGGCACCCAGGCCTGCCGCATCCTCAAGGCCGAGGGCCTGCGGGTGATCCTGGTCAACTCCAACCCGGCCACGATCATGACCGACCCGGAGATCGCCGACGCCACGTACGTCGAGCCGATCACCCCCGAGTTCGTCGAGAAGATCATCGCCAAGGAGCGCCCCGACGCCCTCCTGCCCACCCTCGGCGGCCAGACCGCGCTCAACACCGCGATCTCCATGCACGAGCAGGGCGTCCTGGAGAAGTACAACGTCGAGCTCATCGGCGCCAACGTCGAGGCCATCAACAAGGGCGAGGACCGCGACCTCTTCAAGGGCGTCGTCGAGGCCGTCAAGGCCAAGATCGGTTACGGCGAGTCCGCCCGGTCCGTGATCTGCCACACCATGGACGACGTCATCAAGGGCGTCGACACCCTCGGCGGCTACCCCGTCGTCGTCCGCCCCTCCTTCACCATGGGCGGCGCCGGCTCCGGCTTCGCCCACAACGAGGACGAGCTGCGCCGCATCGCCGGCCAGGGCCTCACGCTCTCCCCGACCACCGAGGTGCTCCTGGAGGAGTCCATCCTCGGCTGGAAGGAGTACGAGCTGGAGCTGATGCGCGACAAGAACGACAACGTCGTGGTCGTCTGCTCCATCGAGAACTTCGACCCGATGGGCGTCCACACCGGCGACTCCATCACCGTCGCCCCGGCGATGACCCTCACCGACCGCGAGTACCAGCGGCTGCGCGACATCGGCATCGCGATCATCCGCGAGGTCGGCGTCGACACCGGCGGCTGCAACATCCAGTTCGCGGTCAACCCGGACGACGGCCGGATCATCGTCATCGAGATGAACCCGCGCGTCTCCCGCTCCTCCGCCCTCGCCTCCAAGGCGACCGGCTTCCCGATCGCGAAGATCGCGGCGCGGCTCGCCGTCGGCTACACGCTGGACGAGATCCCCAACGACATCACGGAGAAGACCCCGGCGTCCTTCGAGCCCACGCTCGACTACGTCGTCGTCAAGGCCCCGCGCTTCGCCTTCGAGAAGTTCCCGCAGGCCGACTCCACCCTCACCACCACCATGAAGTCGGTCGGCGAGGCCATGGCCATCGGCCGTAACTTCACCGAGGCGCTGCAGAAGGCCCTGCGCTCCCTGGAGAAGAAGGGCTCGCAGTTCGCCTTCACCGGCGAGCCCGGCGACAAGGCCGAGCTGCTGCGCGAGGCGGTCCGCCCGACCGACGGCCGCATCAACACCGTCATGCAGGCCATCCGCGCCGGGGCCACCCCGGAGGAGGTCTTCGAGGCGACCAAGATCGACCCGTGGTTCGTCGACCAGCTCTTCCTCATCAAGGAGCTCGCCGACGAGCTCGCCGCCGCCGAGAAGCTCGACCCCGAGCTGCTCGCCGAGGCCAAGCGGCACGGCTTCTCCGACGTCCAGATCGCCGAGATCCGCGGTCTGCGCGAGGACGTCGTCCGCGAGGTCCGGCACGCGCTCGGCGTCCGCCCGGTCTACAAGACGGTCGACACCTGCGCCGCCGAGTTCGCCGCCAAGACCCCGTACTTCTACTCCTCGTACGACGAGGAGAGCGAGGTCGCGCCGCGCACCAAGCCCGCCGTGATCATCCTGGGCTCCGGCCCGAACCGGATCGGCCAGGGCATCGAGTTCGACTACTCCTGCGTCCACGCCTCCTTCGCGCTCAGCGAGGCCGGCTACGAGACCGTGATGGTCAACTGCAACCCGGAGACCGTCTCCACGGACTACGACACCTCCGACCGCCTGTACTTCGAGCCGCTGACGCTCGAAGACGTGCTGGAGATCGTGCACGCGGAGACGCTGGCCGGCCCCATCGCCGGTGTCATCGTCCAGCTCGGCGGCCAGACCCCCCTCGGTCTCGCCCAGGCGCTCAAGGACAACGGCGTGCCCGTCGTCGGCACCTCGCCCGAGGCCATCCACGCCGCCGAGGACCGCGGCGCCTTCGGTCAGGTCCTCGCCGAGGCCGGCCTGCCGGCCCCCAAGCACGGCACCGCCACCACCTTCACGGGTGCGAAGGCCATCGCCGACGAGATCGGCTACCCCGTCCTCGTACGCCCGTCGTACGTGCTCGGCGGCCGCGGCATGGAGATCGTCTACGACGAGACCCGCCTGGAGTCGTACATCGCCGAGTCCACCGAGATCAGCCCCACCCGGCCGGTCCTCGTCGACCGCTTCCTCGACGACGCCATCGAGATCGACGTCGACGCCCTCTACGACGGCACCGAGCTCTACCTCGGCGGCGTCATGGAGCACATCGAGGAGGCCGGCATCCACTCCGGCGACTCGGCCTGCGCCCTGCCCCCGATCACCCTCGGCGGCTTCGACATCAAGCGCCTGCGGACCTCCACCGAGGCCATCGCGGCCGGTGTCGGCGTCCGCGGACTGATCAACATCCAGTTCGCCATGGCCGGCGACATCCTCTACGTCCTGGAGGCCAACCCGCGCGCCTCCCGGACCGTCCCCTTCACCTCGAAGGCGACCGCCGTCCCGCTCGCGAAGGCCGCCGCCCGCATCTCGCTGGGCGCCACCATCGCCGAGCTGCGCGCCGAGGGCCTGCTGCCGAAGACCGGCGACGGCGGCACCCTGCCGCTCGACGCGCCGATCTCCGTCAAGGAGGCCGTGATGCCGTGGACCCGCTTCCGCGACATCCAGGGACGCGGCGTGGACACCGTCCTCGGCCCGGAGATGCGCTCCACCGGCGAGGTCATGGGCATCGACTCGGTCTTCGGCACGGCGTACGCCAAGTCGCAGGCCGGCGCCTACGGCCCGCTGCCCACCAAGGGCCGGGCCTTCATCTCCGTCGCCAACCGCGACAAGCGCTCGATGATCTTCCCGGCGCGCGAGCTGGTCGCCCACGGCTTCGAGCTGATGGCCACCTCCGGCACCGCGGAGGTCCTCAAGCGCAACGGCATCAACGCCACGATCGTGCGCAAGCAGTCCGAGGGCGAGGGCCCGAACGGCGAGAAGACGATCGTCCAGCTGATCCACGACGGCCAGGTCGACCTGATCGTCAACACCCCGTACGGCACCGGCGGCCGCCTCGACGGCTACGAGATCCGTACGGCCGCGGTGGCCCGCTCCGTCCCGTGCCTCACCACGGTCCAGGCGCTCGCCGCCGCCGTCCAGGGCATCGAGGCGCTCGGCCACGGCGACGTCGGCGTCCGCTCGCTCCAGGAACACGCGGAACACCTGACCGCGGCCCGCGACTAGCAACCCACGAGGGGGACACCGGATACGGTGTCCCCCTCTTGCTGAGGACACCCCACATGTACAAGTTCTTCTTCAACCTCGTCTTCAAGCGGATGGACCCGGAGCAGGCCCACTACCTGGCCTTCCGCTGGATCCGCCTCGCCGCCCGCGTCCCGGTGCTCCGCACCTTCGTCGCCGCCGTCCTCGCGCCCCGCCACAAGGAGCTGCGCACCGAGGCGCTCGGCCTGCGGATGCACGGCCCGTTCGGTCTGGCCGCCGGCTTCGACAAGAACGCCGTCGCCATCGACGGCATGTCGATGCTCGGCTTCGACCACATCGAGATCGGCACGGTCACCGGCGAGGCCCAGCCCGGCAACCCCAAGAAGCGGCTCTTCCGGCTGGTCCCGGACCGCGCCCTGATCAACCGCATGGGCTTCAACAACGAGGGCTCCGCCGCGGTCGCGGAGCGGCTCCACGCGCGCGTGCCGGTCTTCAGGACCGTCGTGGGCGTGAACATCGGCAAGACCAAGGTCGTCCCGGAGGCCGAGGCCGCCGCCGACTACGTGAAGTCCACCGAGCGGCTCGCCGCCCACGCCGACTACCTGGTCGTCAACGTCTCCTCCCCGAACACCCCGGGGCTGCGCAACCTCCAGGCCACCGAGTCCCTGCGCCCGCTGCTCACGGAGGTACGGGAGGCGGCCGACCGCACGGTGACCGAGCGCCGCGTCCCGCTCCTGGTCAAGATCGCCCCCGACCTGGCCGACGAGGACGTCGACGCCGTCGCCGACCTGGCCCTGGAGCTCGGCCTCGACGGCATCATCGCCACCAACACCACCATCGCCCGCGAGGGCCTCGGCCTGACGTCCGACCCGGCGCTGGTCCAGGAGACCGGCGGCCTGTCCGGCGCCCCGGTCAAGGAGCGCTCCCTCGCCGTCCTCAGGCGGCTCCACGCGCGCGTGGGCGACCGGCTCGTCCTCGTGGGCGTCGGCGGCATCGAGAACGCCGAGGACGCCTGGCAGCGCATCCTCGCCGGCGCCACCCTCATCCAGGGCTACAGCGCCTTCATCTACGAGGGCCCGTTCTACGCCCGCGCCATCCACAAGGGCCTCGCGGCGCGCCTCGCCGCCTCTCCGTACGCCACCCTCGCCGAGGCCGTCGGCGCCGACAACCGCCCTGCCGACAACCGAAAGGCCGACGTCCAGTGACTCTCTCCTTCGGAAGCCGTCTCCGCTCCGCCATGGACGAGCGCGGCCCGCTCTGCGTCGGCATCGACCCGCACGCCGCCCTGCTCGACTCCTGGGGCCTCGGTGACGACATCGCGGGCCTGGAGCGGTTCACGTACACCGTCGTCGAGGCGCTCGCGGAGACCGTGGCGGTCTTCAAGCCGCAGGCCGCGTTCTTCGAGCGCTTCGGCTCGCGCGGTGTCGCCGTCCTGGAGCGCGCCGTCGCCGACCTGCGCGCGGCGGGCGGCCTGGTGGTGATGGACGCCAAGCGCGGCGACATCGGCTCCACCATGGCCGCGTACGCCGAGGCCTTCCTGCGTAAGGACTCCCCGCTCTTCTCGGACGCGCTCACGGTCTCGCCGTACCTCGGCTACGGCTCCCTGAAGCCGGCCGTCGACCTGGCCCGGGAGAGCGGTGCCGGCCTCTTCGTCCTCGCCCTGACGTCCAACCCGGAGGGCGCCGAGGTACAGCGGGCGGTCCGCGAGGACGGCCGGACGATCGGCGCCACGATGCTGGCCCACCTCGCCGAGGAGAACGCGGGGGAGACCCCCATGGGCTCCTTCGGCGCGGTCGTGGGCGCCACGCTGGGCGACCTGTCCTCCTTCGACCTGGACATCAACGGCCCGCTCCTGGCGCCCGGCATCGGCGCCCAGGGCGCGACCCCGGCCGACCTCCCCGCCGTCTTCGGCGCGGCGGTCCGCAACGTCGTCCCGAACGTCAGCCGGGGCGTCCTCAAGCACGGTCCGGACGCCGCCGCCCTGCGCGCCTCGGCAGAGCGGTACGCGACGGAAATCCGCGAGGCCCTCGCCGGCTGACGGCCTTCAGGGGGCCCGGCGGACCAATCCGCAGGTGAGGGCCGTCTCACTTCTTGACAAGTTCCTTACCCAAAACCCGGTCGTTTTGCCGGAAAAGTCCTGGTCGGTCGATGCTGACCAGGACTTTTCGCTTGTTCTCGCTGACTGGAGAGACATTGGCCGCTAGTCTCCGGGGCAGAGTCAGCGTTCAACGGTCCTTTGCGTTGGTCGTTGCTCCACTGGTGTGGGGCGAACAGGTTCCTCACCGGTCCGTATCCGACAGTTCGACATCCGAGGTGACGTAGGCGTGGCTCTTCCGCCCCTTACCCCTGAACAGCGCGCAGCCGCGCTCGAAAAGGCCGCCGCGGCTCGCCGGGAGCGGGCCGAGGTCAAGAATCGACTCAAGCACTCCGGCGCCTCCCTCCACGAGGTCATCAAGAGTGGCCAGGAGAACGACGTCATCGGCAAGATGAAGGTCTCCGCGCTGCTCGAGTCCCTGCCCGGCGTGGGCAAGGTCCGCGCCAAGCAGATCATGGAGCGACTCGGCATCTCCGAGAGCCGGCGGGTGCGTGGGCTCGGTTCCAACCAGATCGCCTCCCTGGAGCGCGAGTTCGGCTCCACCGGCGCCTGACGCGGGACTGCCGTCCCAGGCACCCCCGTAAAGCTGGAATAATCGCTGCATGGCAGCAGAGGTACGTCCGCGGCTGACCGTGCTCTCCGGCCCCTCCGGGGTGGGTAAGAGCACGGTCGTCGCTCATATGCGCAAGGTCCACCCCGAGGTCTGGCTCTCGGTGTCGGCCACGACACGAAAGCCGCGCCCCGGCGAGAAGCACGGTGTCCAGTACTTCTTCGTCACGGACGACGAATTCGACAAGCTGGTCGCCAACGGGGAACTCCTCGAATGGGCCGAGTTCGCGGGCAACCGCTACGGCACGCCGCGTCAGGCGGTCCTGGAGCGCCTGGAGGCCGGCGAGCCGGTCCTCCTGGAGATCGACCTCCAGGGCGCACGCCAGGTCAAGGAGTCCATGAAGGACTCCCAGCTGGTCTTCCTGGCCCCGCCGAGCTGGGACGAGCTGGTCCGTCGGCTCACCGGCCGGGGCACCGAGTCGCCCGAGGTCATCGAGCGCCGGCTGGAGGCCGCGAAGGTCGAGCTGGCCGCCGAGACGGAGTTCGACACCACCCTGGTCAACACCTCCGTCGAGGACGTGGCGCGTGAGCTGCTAGCCTTGATGAACGTTGTTTGATCGATTTCTGATCACCTGGATCTGATCATCCCGATCAGCTCACCCAGAAGTTTCTTCGGAAGGCAGAGCGTGTCCTCTTCCATCACCGCGCCCGAGGGCATCATCAACCCGCCGATCGACGAGCTGCTCGAGGCGACCGACTCGAAGTACAGCCTCGTGATCTACGCGGCCAAGCGCGCGCGTCAGATCAACGCGTACTACTCGCAGCTCGGTGAGGGCCTGCTCGAGTACGTCGGTCCGCTCGTCGACACGCACGTCCACGAGAAGCCGCTCTCGATCGCCCTGCGCGAGATCAACGCGGGTCTGCTGACCTCCGAGGCCATCGAGGGCCCGGCTCAGTAAGCACGTAACGTTCGTCACTTCAGGCCCGGCGGAACATCCGCCGGGCCTGTGGTGTCTCATGAATGCGTACGCATCCGAGTACACAGCGAAGAGCGGGGAGTGGCAGTGGTGACCGAGCCGAAGGTCGTTCTGGGCGTCAGCGGCGGCATCGCCGCGTACAAGGCCTGTGAGCTGCTGCGGCGGCTGACCGAGTCGGGACACGACGTACGTGTCGTTCCGACCGCCGCCGCCCTGAACTTCGTCGGTGCCGCCACCTGGTCCGCGCTCTCCGGGAACCCCGTCTCCACCGAGGTGTGGGAGTCCGTCCACGAGGTCCCGCACGTACGGATCGGGCAGGGCGCCGACCTCGTCGTGGTGGCCCCCGCCACCGCCGACCTGCTGGCGAAGGCCGCCCACGGCCTCGCCGACGACCTGCTGACGAACACCCTGCTCACCGCCCGCTGCCCGGTCGTCTTCGCCCCTGCGATGCACACCGAGATGTGGGAGCACCCGGCCACCCAGGAGAACGTGGCCACCCTGCGCCGGCGCGGGGCCGTCGTCATCGAGCCCGCCGTCGGCCGGCTGACCGGCGTGGACACCGGCAAGGGCCGGCTGCCGGACCCCGCCGAGATTTTCGAGGTCTGCCGTCGGATCCTCGCCCGGGGCACGGCAGCCCCCGACCTCGTGGGCCGCCATGTCGTGGTCAGCGCGGGCGGTACGCGCGAGCCCCTCGACCCGGTCCGCTACCTGGGCAACCGTTCCTCCGGCAAGCAGGGCTACGCGCTCGCCAAGGCCGCCGCCGCCCGGGGCGCCCGGGTCACGCTCGTCGAGGCGAACACCGGCATCCCCGACCCGGCCGGGGTCGACGTCGTGCACGTCGGCACCGCGATCCAGCTCCGCGAGGCCGTCCTCAAGGCTGCGGGCGACGCCGACGCCGTGGTCATGGCGGCCGCCGTCGCGGACTTCCGTCCGGCGGTCTACGCATCGGGGAAGATCAAGAAGCGGGACGACGTCGAGGCGCCGACCGTGGAGCTGGTCCGCAACCCCGACATCCTCGCCGAGGTCTCCGCCGACCGGGCCCTGCCGGGCCAGATCGTCGTGGGCTTCGCCGCCGAGACGGACGACGTCCTGGCCAACGGCCGGGAGAAGCTCCGCCGCAAGGGCTGTGACCTGCTCGTGGTCAACGAGGTGGGCGAGCACAAGACCTTCGGCTCCGAGGAGAACGAGGCCGTGGTCCTCGCGGCCGACGGCTCCGACACGCCCGTACCGTACGGACCGAAGGAAGCGCTCGCCGAGACGGTCTGGGACCTCGTCGCACCCCGTCTGCGGTCCCTTCCCGGCGAGAATTCGGGGAAATCTCACTCCGGGCCGGATTTCGCCGTTCCGGCGGAGTGAATCCCCCGGAATCCCGTCCTTCCGGGCGCGGGGAATGGGTGCTGGTGAGACGGGTGGGGCCGGATTCGGCGAGCGCAGGGCTCCCACCTTGCGAGACACCTGGCCCAATGCGCGACCACGCCCGATAGACTGTTCTTGGTACGACGCGGGGCGCAGCCCCCTGCCGTCCGACATTGTTCAGCCAGCAGCCGCTGCAACCCCAGGGAGCATTGTGTCCCGTCGTCTGTTCACTTCGGAGTCCGTGACCGAAGGTCACCCCGACAAGATCGCTGACCAGATCAGCGACACCATTCTCGACGCGCTGCTGCGTGAGGACCCCACGTCCCGCGTGGCCGTCGAGACGCTGATCACCACCGGCCTGGTGCA
>NZ_JAUPWM010000172.1:0-433 GCF_032436795.1 Streptomyces sp. P9(2023) | reverse complement strand
AAAGCGGCCTAGTCGAGAAATGCCGCGATGCTGGAGCAACGTGGTTGTCATGCGGTTATAGCGTTCATTCGTGGATATTTATTCCGAATGACGCAATCGGCTGGGGGTCTCGAAAGGAAATATTGGTCGATAAGCTAGGCGACCCGGATAGCATATTTGAAAAGTTGCGGCTCATAATTAACAGGTTGCCGGATATCTGGCGTCCGAAAGGATTAAAGCCGAAAGACCATTTAACATTCATGAAATGCATCAACCTGGAAAATGGATCGACAATTACCGGCGAAAGCGGTGATAATATTGGCCGTGGTGGTCGTAAATCGATGTATTTTAAGGATGAAAGCGCGCACTATGAGCGACCAGAAAAGATCGAAGCGGCGCTAGGTGACAATACCAACGTGCAGGTTGATATTTCATCCGTTAACGGACTTGGGAA
>NZ_JAUPWM010000171.1:0-434 GCF_032436795.1 Streptomyces sp. P9(2023) | reverse complement strand
CGCCCCTATTCAGCGGCGATGTGCGCACGATGCGACTATTACCCACCCAATCATTGGCAAATCCTTGAGGCCGATTATTGATTTGATTATCAACCTCGTTTTGCACCGTTGATGTTGGATTTCCAGTAGAGTGAGCGTGTACTTGCCGATATGGAACAACACCAACTTGAGGGGTGTCTGTTCGCAGTTTGATCTCTACTTCTGGCATTTTCACCATCGTCATTCACCCGCATTCTTTTGATAGTTTTTACTTGATACCATGAACACTGACCCCAAAAAAACAGTGATAGCTGAGATTGTCGTGACTGCAAGATCAGTAAAGTCCCAAGCATATGCCTTACCAAGTGTCCCCACGAGCACTCCACAGGCCGGCAGGACCACCGAAACGATCCATTTTACTTTGTCATAGGTTTTATTTGTCATTTGCATGCCTA
>NZ_JAUPWM010000170.1:0-436 GCF_032436795.1 Streptomyces sp. P9(2023) | reverse complement strand
CTTGGCTACTGATTATCCGCAGGCCGCCCCAGACGGGACTTCCCCGCGACTGTGCATCAGCTTACCCGAAAGCTCCGAACGCGCCCAAAGCTTCCTGTCGGCGAATGATGCAGGGTTTCGCATCTGGCCCGGTCTCAAGGCCGTTCCTGGCTGGCGGGGTGCGGCCTTAAGCTACCGCCGGATCTTCCGAGAACTGCGCGACAAGACAGTTCCTGAGGCGTTGATTGTTGAAGACGATGTTGTCCTGCCCGCTGATTTTGACAACAGTCTGACGACCATCCGCGCGGCAATGGATCGTTCGGGAGCGGATATGTTTTCGGGTTTGATCGTCGACCTGCACAAGGACGCCCGCGTGCTGAACGTTGAACGCTGCGAAGGTCTTGTACTTGTTCATCTAGACCGGGCAGTTATGATGATCTGCAACTTGTATCGCACC
>NZ_JAUPWM010000060.1:0-19088 GCF_032436795.1 Streptomyces sp. P9(2023) | reverse complement strand
TTGGACATACGCAGCAACTCCATGCCCTCAACTATACAGGCACAACACTAGGGATAACTAATGAAGTTGATGAGCCTTTGTCCCAACCGACCGGGCCGGCCGTTACCTCGTCCAACTCTGCCGTCACGCCGACCAGATGAGCCGTACGCGCCATTGGCCGACCACGCGCCACGGCCGTGGTCGAAGGATGCCCGAGGTGGAGCACGTCGACTACTCCGAGACCCGCGGAATCGTCCGCTTCGCCCAGGGGCGGTGGACCCTTGGGGCCACCTCGGACACGCTGACCCTGCGTGTCGAGGCCGACGACGAGGACGCCCTGCGACGACTTCAGGAGGGCATCAGCGGGCGCTTGGAGAAGATCGGCCGACGCGACCGGCTGAAGGTGACCTGGCAGCCGCCCGGAGCGCCCGATGCGGCTCATCCGGGCTCGTCCGGCGGTGAACCGGCGCGGCCCCCGCGCCCGCAGCAGGAACCGGGGAACACCGAGGACGAGACGGGACGAGAGGCATGATGCGGCGCACGCACGGCCGTCGCACGACGGACACCCTTGTCCTGCGCGACAAGCAGCCGACTGACATCTGACGCGTTCCGTTCGAAGAACCGCTGCCGAGGGCACCTGCGGCCGGTTGCGCCCCCGACAGCTGCGCCCGTCCTACGGAGTGGGGAAGACCCGCATCACCATCCCGGCGGCCGGCTTGGGCCCGAACGAGGTCGATTTACGGGGGAGGAGTATGCCGTTCTCGGCGAGTTCCCGAATACCGTCCTCGGCGGGGGCGGGCAGGAGCACGGCGGTACCCGACCCGTGGGATGTCACGGCGGCCACAGCCCGGTCGGCGTCGTGCAGGTGGACGACCGCGCCGGGGAGGTCGGGTATGGACCAGCACTCGTTGATGAGGAGCTGGTCCGTGATGGCGGCCGGCTGCCCGTGCCACTCGGTCGGCAGCCCGGCCAGCGCTTCGGTCAACGCCGATGCCGCCGGTTCCGTCACGCTCCAGGCGCGTCCGTCGCCGACGAGCACCAGTTCGCCGGGCGGGGGGAGCCGGGGCCCGGACGGAAGGGGTCGGACGCGCGCGACGCCGGATGCCGCTCGTGCGGCCTTCTCCGCGTCCAGGCCCGGCAGGACGCGGTGGATCGCCTTCAGGCGCAGAGGTGTTGATGCCGAGTCGACGAGCAGGGCCAGGCTGCGCTGCCAGGGGAGGCCGTCGTGCCACCGGCTGAGCCGTCGGCAGGCCGCGAGGCGGTGGTGGCCGTCGGCGAGCAACGGGACCTGGCTTCCGCCCAGACCGGCGGTGAGGAGGGCCTGGTCGGCGGGGTCGGTGCACCGCCACAGGTAGTGCGTGATGCCGCCCAGATGGGCGCCTGCGACGCGTGGGTGTTCGGCCACCCACTCCGCGAGTAGGCGGCCGGTCCCCTCGGCGGAACGGTGGGTGAGCAGTAGCGGTTCCAACTGGGCTCGCAGGCCGGACATGTGGGCGGCGCGCTGCCGCACGACGTGCTCCTGTACGTCCTCGTGAGGGACGACGGGACCGGCGTGCGGGCCGGTGATGGCGAGCGCGCCGATGAGGCCGCGCTGGAGGAGCCGGGGGCCGAGCCGTTGCTCGTAGACGTAGAGGGAGGGCTCGGGGTCGCGGCGCAGGACGCCGCGCTCCAGCCAGCGTTGCAGCTGACCGGCAGCGTTCTGAGGATCGGGCCCGTAGAGGAGTCGGGCTATGTGGTGGGGCCGGGCGCGCTGTGCCCGGGCGTGGGCGGGGCTCATGTCGTCGTACGGGGGACTGAGTACGGCGGAGAGCTGGCCGGCCTGCGCCAGGTCGTATCGGACGGCGCGGAACGGAAGGATCCGTACGGTGGTACGCGCCTTCCGCGACGGGACGGTCGTCAAGGTTCTCTCCCGAAGGTGGGCACGGCGGCACGGGGGGCGGGCGCTTCGTGGGCGCCCGCCCCCTGCCGCTGGTGTCAGGTCAGACGGTCACAGGCTGCGGACGGGCCTCGGTCGGCGGCTCGGCGAGGCGGCCGGTGCGGTGCAGCCCGTAGAGGGCGGCGGTGCAGGCCAGACCGAGCGCGGTGAGCGCCAGCCAGGGGAGCGCGGAGAGCCCGGCCTTGCGGGCGGCGTCGAGTGCCGCTCCGGTCAGCAGGTTGCCGAGGGTGATGCCGACTCCGCAGATGGTGTTGTAGAGGCCGTAGTGGGTGGCCACCAGACGGTCGCCGGAGAGCCGGACGATGGTGTCCATCTCGAAGGGGTAGGCGATCATCGTGCCGATCGCCAGGAGCAGTGCCGCGAGCGTCGGCGGTATGGCGGCCAGCAGCCACAGGCCGACGCCTTCTCCCGGTACGGGAACCGCCGTGGCGGCGAGCAGGGGCACGAAGGCCACGCCCATCGTGAGCAGTCCCCAGGTGATGGCGCGTCCCGGCTCCATGCGGGCCTTGCACCAGGCCGTCACCTTGGTCTGGAAGAGGATCGTGCTGAGGCCGGACACGGCGAAGAGGACGGCGACAGCGGCCGTGCCGAACGTGCCCTCGCCGCCCAGTCGCCGTACCTCCAGGGGAAGTGCCAGGTACACCTGGAAGGACATGACGTACGAGCCGATCATGGCCACGGAGAAGAGCAGGAACGGGCGGTTGGCGAGGATGCCGCGCCACTCGGCGAGCACGCTCTGCCCGTCCTTCTCCTTCGGCTCCTTGGCCCGGCGGGCGGGTAGAGCACGGATCTGCACCACGCTCAGCACGGCGAAGGTGCCTGCTGCGACGAGGCAGGTGACGCGGAAGTCGACCCCGGTCAGCACCATGCCGACCAGTGGCCCGAGCAGGATGCCTGCCTGGTAGAAGACGTTGAAGAGAGCGAACGCCTCCACCCTGCGCTCACCTGAATCGGCGGCGAGGTAGGCGCGGGTGGCCGGGTTGAACAGCGCGCCTGCCAGGCCGGTCGCCGCGGAGGCGGCGATCAGCGCGGGCACGGAGTCGACCAGGCCCAGGGTCGCGAAGCCGACGGTGCGCAGGACGAGACCGGCGATGATCATCGGCTTGTAGCCGAGCCGGTCGGCGAGGGTGCCGCCGACCAGGAACATGCCCTGCTGGCTGAAGTTGCGTACGCCGAGGATCAGTCCGACCAGCCAGCCGGCGAGCCCGAGGGGGCCGGCCAGGTGGGCGGCGAGGTAGGGCATCAGCATGTAGAAGCCGAGGTTGATGGTGAACTGGTTCACCATCAACAGCCGCACGCTGCGGTCGTACGAACGGAACTGGGAGAGCGTGCCCTTCATCAGACCCGCTCCTCCGCGGCGTCCGTCAGGTCGGCGTCGTCGGTATCGACACCGGTCGGCTCCTCATCGGCGAGCGTGAGCGGGTCGACGACGTTTGTGCACCGGGTCCAGCGGGTGACCTCCTTCTCGTCCAGACGGCCGATGACCTCAGGCTCGGGCGCGGGCGGGTTGTCGAGGAGGCCGTGGGCGGCGCAGTAGTCGTCGTCGTACACGGTGCCGAGGTAGCGCTGCGGTCCGTCGGGGAAGACCGCCGCGATCCGCGTCTCCTTGGGGAGCGAGCGGGCCAGCCAGCCGGCGACCAGGGCGACGGCGCCGACGCTCCAGCCGCCCGTGGCGTAGTGGGAGGTGGCGAGCTGACGGCAGGTCCACACCGCCTCGCTCGGCGCCACCCAGTGCACCTCGTCGAACCGGTCGTACGCGACGTTGCGCGGGTAGATGCTGGATCCGAGCCCGCGCATCAGCCGCGGCCGGGCCGGCTGGCCGAAGATCGTCGAGCCGATGGTGTCGACCCCGACGAGGGTCACGTCGGGGTAGAGCTGGCGCAGGACGCGGGAGACGCCGGCCGAGTGCCCGCCGGTGCCCACGCTGCACACCAGGACGTCGATGTGGCGCATGTCCCGGGCGAGTTCGAGGGCGAGCGGGGTGTACGCGGTGGTGTTGTCGGGGTTGTTGTACTGGTCCGGGCACCAGGAGCCGGGGTGCTGTTCGAGGAGCTGGGCGACCCGGTCGCGGCGGGCCTGCTGCCAGCCGCCGGTGGGGTGAGGCTCGGAGACCACGTTGACCTGGGCTCCGTACGCGGTGAGCAGCCGGGTCATGGACATCTCCAGGCCCGGGTCGGTGACCAGGGTGACGGGGTGGCCGTACACCATGCCGGCGAGAGCGAGGCCGAGTCCGAGCGTGCCGCTGGTGGACTCGATGATGCGCGCGCCGGGGCGCAGGTCGCCGCGGGCGCGGGCCCGTTCGACCATGTGGAGCCCCGGGCGGTCCTTGATGCCGCCGGGGTTGAAGCCCTCCAGCTTGGCCCAGAAGCCGCGGCCCGCCGGGGCGAGCGGCTCCGAGACGTGGAGGAGAGGCGTGTTGCCCACCAGCCCGGACAGGGCGGAGCGGGTGGGGGGTGTGACGTCGGTGGTCGAGGAGTGCATGGTTCCGCTCTCAATTCGGTGTGCGTATCAGGTACTCGTTCGAGGGACGGCCGCGTTGTGTGCGGCCGGGAGCCGAACGGTCTAGATGCGCCACCGGCAGACGCGGATCTGCGTCGACCGACCGGAAATGGCTATGGGGGCAGCACCATCGGCCGTCGGTGGTAGCGGAGGTCCCAAGGTGTGCGGGCTGTCGTCGACGGAGGCGGCAAGTGCGCTGGAATCAGGCGTGTGCTGCGCCGTGACGAGGAGCTGAGGCGCGAGGCCCGGTGAAGAGCAGCCGGCCTGGTGGTCGTGGTGCTGATGCTGTGGGGCACGGTCGTCGGTGTGATCGAGGTCGAGACCGGCTGTGACGGCGGCTTTGTCGACCTGTTGGTGTGCGGCGTCGCCGAGGGGCGTGAAGCAGAGGGCTGCCGACAACAGGAGGGCGCCGACGATAGCGGCGAGTAAGGGGTTGCGGGGGCGGCGTGGCACAGTTCCTCCGGGCGGCAGTACCTCTGGGTCCCATGAAGGCAGGACGGAGCGGTATCCGCGACAGATCAAGGGTGTGAGGGTGATACGCGTCCCTTGTCCACGTCCGGGCGCGAGTGCGCGTGGCCGCAGGGAGCGAGACGCGGGGCGCTCTACACCTGAAGGACTGTCGAGGCTCTCGGGGCGGCCGCCGGCGCTGTGGTCGCCTCGCCTGCGGCGGCGTTGGTTCGGAGACAGGGCCCGGCAGAGCAGGGCGCATCGGGCTGTCGTGCGGAACACGGTGTATTGGGTGCCGGTGTTCCCTCCGGCGGCCTCGGCGAGCATTCGTGTGCCAGGTGCGCCGGACCGTGGTCGCCGGAGCTTCCCTCAATGCCGCGGGAAAGGCTGGTCATGGCGGGCGACGCGGCTACCGCGGCCCCGTCCACGTTCACTTCGTGCCCGGCCAGGAGGCCGAACAGGAGTGCGGCCAGGCCGAGTAGACGTCGCAGCCCCGCCAGGAAGCGGGAGTGCGGCGCACGCGAGCGCGACCGGGCTGTAATCACGCCGTTATCTTAACCACCTCTTCTGGGAGGTTCGGAATTCCATGCGAAACATGGCGTGAATAAGTCGTGGAGATGCTCGTCGGCGTCTAGTTTGGAGGGGTCAGTCAGGGTCTCTACTAAGAAACTAAGAAATAAATTTATGCCTCAACAATGTGCTTGTGGAGAGTTCTGCGTCGACCCCAGGCAGCGTTCGGTGCGTGGATCGGCGTGTGTCGGGTCCGCACTGTGCGCCGCGCCCAGTGCCAGCACGGCGACGCGGTGGTCCGACTGGACGAGCGTGACGCGTAGCGGCGCTCCCGAGCCGCCGGTCAAGGCGTAGTCGTACACCACCGGCGAGTCCGGGCCGTGGCCGTCCCCAGAAGTCCGGGATCCGTGCCATCCGCACCGCGTCAGTGCCTCGGCCGCCTCGCCGACGCTCCGCCGGGCCTCGGATTCGGTGGGGAAATCGACGATCCGGTGCTGAGCCGTGGCACGACCCCGGCCGCTGTACGTGCGGACGATCTGGTCCCTTGCACTCGATCCGGAGAACCAGACGAGGGCGCACGGGTGGGTGCCCTGGCTGGGCAGGGTCGCGGTCGCCCCGTCCCCGGTCATGACCGCCCGCCACCGGTACGTCGCGTTCCACGGCAGGGCCGCTGGTGAGAGGAGGGCTCTGGGTGCCAGCCCGTGATCCGCGCCGGGGGAGGGCAGGATTGAGGCCACTGCGACCAGTTGGCCGTTTGCCGGCCCGGGTTGCGCCGAGAGGCGTGCGTCCGTGGGGCCGGGTAGGAGCCACCAGCCGGTCGTGAGCGCCACGGCGACGGCGACGGCCCCCGCTCCCGCGCGACGGCGGGCGCGACGCCGGACCGCCCGCAGGTGTACGTCCGCGACTCCGCCGGCGGGGGCGACGAGGGGATCGACCTCGGCCGCGAACTCCTGGAGTCTCGAATCCAGTTCGCTGTCGAGATGCATGGACCAGTCGTCATTCATGGGGATACGCCTCCTGTCGAGGCCGGTACGGTGCGACTACCCGAGAGTGGCCGTGCGCTGGAGGTTCCGACGCGGCGGTGTCGGACAGATGGCTGTTGAGGATGCGCCGGGCGCGCATGAGGCGCGAGCGTACCGCCGTGCTGGTCGAACCGGTTTGCCGGGCCACCTCGTCCACGGGCAGGTCGACCAGATGATGCAGGACGACGGCGCGCCGCTGATCTGGAGAGAGGTGCCGGAGCGCCGCGACCAGGGCCACGTGGTCCGGGTCGAGACCGGGAACGTCCGCGGGCGGCCCGTGCCGGAAGTGCGCCTTGACTCGGTTACGGGCTCGACGCCACGAACTCACCGCCAGCCGCAGGGCCACAGTCCGCACCCAGGGGGTGGGATCTCCCTGCTCGGCCAGCTCGTTCCAGCGCGGCCAGGCTCGCGCGTACGCCTCCTGCACGGCGTCCTCCGCCTCGGCGATGTCGCCGGTGACCGCGTACACGACGACGACCATGCGCCGCACGCTTTCCGCGTAGAACCTCTCGAAGTCTCGCTCGACGGAGTCGTGCACCGAAGTGGTCACAGGCCGCCTCCTGGCCGTTCCGCACCGCGTCGGCCGCGGGCTCCCAGACGCCGCCGCAGCGGTGCCAGCAGGGCGTCCACCTCCGGCACGCCGAGCGGGCGGGCGAGCAGCAGCACGGACAGGCCGATGAACCCCGCGCCCGCCAGCAACGCGGCTCCGTCGACGAGCGGGCCGTCGCCGAGCACCCTGACGCTCAGCCGGTCGACGGCGAGCGCCGCTCCGGCACCCGGCACGCACGCGCCCGCGAGCCGCACGTGCGTGCCTAGCGCGCCCTCGAAGCCCTGCCCCAGGCGGCGTCGTAGCACCGTTGCCGTGCACGCGAGGCCGATCGTGCACGCGATGGCGTACGCGCCGGCGATCCCGACCACGGCCCAGCGTGCTGGCAGCAGTCCGTACGCGGCCAGCGACAGACCTGCATTGAGACCGGCGATCACGAGGGTGAGGAAGAAGGGCGTACGGGTGTCCCCCAGGGCGTAGAAGCCCCGGGCGAGTACGTACTGCGCGGAGAACGCCGCGAGGCCCGGCGCGAACGCGGCGAGGACCCATCCGATCGCCTGCGCGTCGGCCTCGGTGACCTGTCCGTACTGGTAGGCGACGCCGGTGAGGCGAGGGGCGAGGAGCAGGAAGACGGCGGCGGCGGGGATGATCGCCACCGCCGTGGTCTTGAGGCAGCGGGCGAGCTCCGCGCCGATCCGGCCGGGGTCGCCGTTGACGGCCGCGCGACTCATCACGGGCAGCAGGGCCGTGACCAGGGAGACCGTGATGATGCCCTGCGGGACGACCCACAGCTGGTACGCGCTGCTGTACGCCGTGTACCCGACACCCGCCGCGATGCCCTCGGCGTCCGCCCTCACGCCGGCCGTCGTCGTGAGCAGGGTCACCACCCAGTACGCGACCTGGTTCACGAGCACGAGCAGCAGCGTCCACACTGCGGCCCGCACCGGCCGGCCCAGGCCCGCGCGCCGCCAGTCGAACCGCAGGCGCCACCGGAATCCCGCCGACCGCAGGGCGGGCAGCAGGGCCAGGGCCTGTACCGCGATCCCCGCCGTACTGCCGAGGCCGAGGAGCAGCAGCTGCCCGTCCGTGACCTCGCCCGCTCCGGTCGCCGTCGCGGCCACCACGAGGTAGATCCCGAAGACGGTGATCACGACGACGTTGTTGAGGACCGGCGTCCACATCATCGCGCCGAGCCGGCCCCGGGCGTTGAGCACCTGACCGAGCACGGTGAAGGCGCCGTAGAAGAGGATCTGCGGCAGGCAGTAGCGGGCCAGGGTCACCGTGAGATCGCGCTGGGCGCCGCTGTAGTCCGTGTACGCGGTGACGATCCAGGGCGCCGCGAGCACGGCCACAGCGGTGATCACGGTGATCGCGACCAGACAGAGGGTGATGAGCCGGTCGGTGTACGCGACCCCGCCGTCCTCGTGCTCTTTCGCGGCCCGCACCAGCTCGGGTACGAAGACCGAGTTGAGCGCCCCGCCCATGAGCAGGATGTAGACGATGTTCGGCACCGTGTTGGCGACGTTGTAGGCGTCCGCGAGCAGGGCCGTCCCCAGGGCCGCGACGACCACCGCGCTCCGTACGAAACCCGTGATCCGGGAGACGAGCGAGCCGAGCATCATCGACGCCTTGCCCCGCCCACTGCCCACGTCCGCCTTCCGGGCATCGACATCGGCTCCCGCCGGCCTTGTCCCCGTCACGCCGCACCTGCCGGCAAGCCGGTTCCGCGGATCTCGGCGAAGTCGTCTGCCACATTCCAGTGCCGCCGGGCGTGCATGAGACAGGCGGGGGTATCCCGCCGCCCTCCCGAAGGGGGCGCAAGGACCAGAACGAGGAGACCTTCGACATGGCTGTCGCCGAGGTGCAGATGACCCACCGTGCCGGTGCCCTGGAGACCGTGCCCACGACCCCTGAGCAGCACCTGGCCTTCCTCGACTCCCTCTCGGGACGTGTGCGGGGCGAGCAGGTCAGCTTCCTCCAGCTTCCCTCCTGGAGCGCTGTCAAGGAGGGGTGGCGGGCCGAGTGGATCGGCTGGTTCGACGGGACGGGACGCCAGCGTGCCGCCGCCCAGGTGCTGTACCGGCAGCTGCCGGGCACGCGGCGGTACTTCGCCTACATCCCGGAAGGGCCGGTGCTGGACTGGGCTGACCCGGCGCTGATGGACGTCCTGCAGCTGCTTCTCGACCACCTGCGGGCAGCCGGGGCCTTCGCCGTACGCATGGGGCCGCCCCTGGCGTACCGCCGGTGGAGCGCCGAGATGCTCAAGGCGGCCGTGGGCCCGGGGCGCCGGGTCGGCGACGTGCTGCCGGACGTCGTCGAGCCGGTCGGGGCTGCCGTCGCGGACCGGCTGCGGGCGGCCGGCTGGCGGCGCTGCGGCGAGGAGGGCGGTGCGGGCGACGCCCAGCCGCGCCACCTGTTCGAGCTGCCCCTTGCCGGTCGGAGCACGGACGACCTGTGGGCCGGCTTCAACCAGGAGTGGCGGCGCAACATCAAGAAGGCGAAGACGGCCGGGGTGGAGACCTACCTCGGCACCGCCGAGGACCTGCCCGCCTTCTACGACCTGCTGCAGGTCACCGAGCGGCGTGACGGCTTCCGCCTCGGACGTTCTCTCCCCTATTTCCAACGGCAGCATCGGGAGCTCAACGCGGAGGAGAACGGGCGTGTGCGGCTCTATCTCGCACGCCACGACGGCGAGGTGCTCGCCGCCCACACCATGATTGTGGCGGGCCGGCGTGCCTGGTACCAGACGGGGGCCTCCGCCGACCACCGCCGCGAGGTCAGGCCGAGCAACGCCCTGCAGTGGCGACTGATCCGCGACGCGCACTCCCTTGGCGCGGCCGTGTATGACATGCGGGGCGTACCGGACACCCTCGATCCTGCGGAGCGGTCCTTCGGGCTGATGCGCTGGAAGCTCGGCACCGGAGGGGAAGTGGTGGAGACCCTCGGTGAGTGGGAGCTGCCCCTGCAGGGGGCGGTGAACAAGACCCTGCACCGGGCCATGCAGGCGTACCTGTCGCGCCGCTGAGGCCACCCCGGGGGCGTGTGGATCGGTCATGGGTGAACCTTAATCGATACTTCTAAGTCATTTAGAAGCTTGGTTGTGGGTTCAGGTGCCTTCCGCTACCTTGACCAGGACAAGTCAATCGATGGGCAGCGGAAGCCGGTGGGAATCCGGCACGGTCGCGCCACTGTGTGCTCGGCGGCACCCGCTCATCTCCTGAGCGGTGCGGTCCGGCAAGTCAGACTCGCCCCCGTCGAGCGAGCTCCATCCGACCGGGACGCGTGTTCCCACTGGAGGTCCTGCCATGGCCCAGGCCACCGCTCAGCCGAGCGTCGCCGCCCCCGCCGCACTGCCCGTCAAGGCGATCCTGCCCTGGGCCGTCTTCTTCGGGGCCCTGATGCTGCTCGCGCTCTTCTTCGTCGGCGCCGAGCAGGGTGCCACCGCCATCTTCGCCGGTGAGGGCGTCCATGAATGGGTGCATGACGGCCGCCACCTCCTCGGCTTCCCCTGCCACTGAGACGGGGGACGCGAACATCATGAACTCCGCAACTGTCGGAAAGCTTCTCGCGCGCGGCATGGTGGCCGGCCTCGTGGCCGGTCTCCTCGCCCTGGTCGTCGCCTACTTCCTCGGCGAGCCGCCGACCGAGGCCGGCATCGCCTACGAGGCGGCGCACAGCCAGGAGGAGGGCGGGGCTGAGCTGGTCAGCCGCGCGGCCCAGTCCACCACCGGTCTCGCGACCGGCGTCCTCGTCTACGGCGTCGGCCTCGGCGGCATCGCCGCGCTGGCGTACTGCTTCGCCCTGGGCCGGATCGGCGCTTTCGGGCCCCGCGCCACCGCGGCGCTGCTGTCCCTCGGCGGGCTGCTCGCCTTCTACGTCGTGCCGTTCCTCAAGTACCCGGCCAACCCGCCTGCGGTCAGCGACCCGGCCACGATCAGCCAGCGCGCCACCCTGTACCTCCTCATGGTGGTCCTCAGCGTGCTGCTCGCCGTCTCCGCCGTGATCCTCGGCAAGCGGCTCGCGCCCCGTCTGGGCAACGGGAACGCGTCGGTTGCGGCAGGGGCGTTCTTCGTCCTCGCCGTCGGGCTCGCGTATGCCTTCCTGCCCGCGGTCAATGAGATGCCCAAGGACTTCCCGGCCGCTGTCGTCTGGCAGTTCAGGATCTCGGCACTCGCGATCCAGGCCACGCTGTGGGCCGGATTCGGCCTCGTCTTCGGCGTCCTGGCGGAGCGGCTGCTGCAGCCGCGCGAGTCCGGCGAGCGTATCGGGGCCGTGGAGTCGGGGGCGGCGGTCGTGCCCTCGTGATGCCCGTCCACACGTGAGGGGGCGCCGGTCTCGGACCGGCGCCCCCTCTGCTGTGTACGTCAGCCGATGCGCACACCCCACATGAAGGGCATGCCACTGCGGGCGATCGACTCGTACCGCACCTGAGCGCCGGGCTTGGGTGAGTGGAGGATCTGGCCGTTCCCCGCGTAGAAGCCGACGTGGCTGAGGTCGCTGCGCATGATGATCAGGTCGCCGGGCTTCAGGGCGCTGAGGGAGTTGAAACGCGTCCCGACGCCGGCCTGCGCCTGGGAGGTGCGGGGTATCGTCACACCGGCCTGGCGGAACGCCCACGAGGTGAGGCCGGAGCAGTCGAACGAGGTCGGGCCGCTCGCGCCCCAGACGTACGGCATGCCGACCCGGCTCTTGGCGGCGGCAAACGCCGCGGCGGCACGCTCGGAGGCACTCGCCTCATTGCCCAGCTCGACGCGTGAGCTCGCCCGGTTGGCCCGGTCCTCCTCTTCCGCGATCCGGGCCCGCTCCTTCGCCGAGAGGGTGTTGAGCAGGCGCTGGGCCTCGCGCAGCTTGCCCTGGATCTCGGTCTTCCGCTTCCCCAGTTCCTTCTGCACGGAGCCGAGGTCGCGCAGCTTCTCGGACGCTTCGCCGCGCTGCTGCTGGAGGACCCGCTGCTCGGAGAGGAACTGCTGCAGTACGGCTGCCTGCCGGTCGCCGGCCCGGTCCAGCGCGGTCGCCTTCTCAAGGTACGTGTCGGGATCCTCGGAGAGGAAGAGCTGGAGGGCCGGGTCCAGGCCGCCCGAACGGTACTGGCCGGCGGCCACCGTGCCGATCTTGTCGCGGAGTTCGTTCAGCTCGCCCTGCTTGCGGGCCGCCGTGTCCTGGAGGGCGTCCACCTGCTTCTTGAGAGCGTCGGCCTTCTCCTTGGCCCCGTTGTACTTCTCGGTCGCCTGGGTCGCCTGCTCGTAGAGGCGGTCAACCTGCGCCTGGACGCCCTTTTTGTTCGGGTCGGGCAGGGGATCGGCCGAAGCGGGTTGGGTGGACAGGGCCACGGCCGCCGCGGCGGTGGCGGTGATGACGCCGGTGTAGCGCGGATTGGACTGCTTCGGGCGGCGGTGGGAGGCCACGGCGGAGCTCCTTCTTCCTCGACCGCCGACGGGCTGGGCGTACAGCGGTCACGGCGGCGTCTCCGTCGCCGCCCCGGATGCGCGAGCGGCTGCGCGAAGACTCACGAATACTAAGCTGCTTAGAGACTTAGGCTCAACGAAGGTCCTTGCAGAGAGATGTGAGGGACGCCACAACGTGTGCACGTGGGCGCGGAAATCCTTACGTCGTGGGCGTCTTACGATCATCCGGTTTCAGTGCACAACGAAGGGAACGCTCGTGACCGTCCGACTCACGCTGTTGTGCGCCCCTGCCGCAGCGGAGCGCGATGTGCGATTCGGAGAGGCGCCGCTGGACGAACGGGCGCTACGGCAGGCCGGGGAGGTGGCGGCCCTTCTGCCGCGAGCCTCACTGCACTACTCGGCACCGTCGGATCGGTGCGAGAACACCGTGCGTGCCTTGCGATGGGACGTGGTGACCGTCGAGCTGGCCCTTCGCGACATGAACATGGGCAGGTGGGCAGGACGGACCCTCGGCGAGGTGGCCGAGCGGGAGGGCGACGGGCTCGCCGCCTGGATGTCCGACCCCGAAGCGGCACCGCATGGTGGCGAGTCCGTGTCACAGGTCTGCGACCGGGTCGCCGTCTGGCTCGACGGATTGCCTACTGATGCCGGGCGGGTACTGGCCGTCGCGGACCAGTCGGTGGTGCGCGCGGCGGTCGTCAGTGCGTTGGGTACGCCGCGGGCGCTGTTCTGGCGGATCGATGTGCCGCCCCTGGCGGCAGTGCATCTCACCGGGCGGAACGGCCGCTGGAACTTGCGGTTGGGGGCGCTGTCTGCCGTGCCGGACTGGGAAGAGAGCTGACCTCGAGCGACACCAGGACGCGGGAGGCTACAGAGGCAGCAGTTCCGGCCGCTTCGGCTCCAGGACCTCGTCGGAGGCCCTGCCGAGCAGGTGCTGGCCGAGCCAGGGCAGGAAGTGCTCCTTGGCCCAACGAAGGTCTTCCAGCCTCTGAGACTGTCGTACGCGCGCCTGGAGTGTGTGGGGCGCGGGCGCGCTTCGCATCGGGCGTAGCCCCAGAACGTCGGCGGCTCGTAGGGCTACCTGCCGGTGCCCTTCGGACGACAGGTGCAGTCGGTCATCGCTCCACGCGAGGGGATGCTGGAGGGCCTTCATCGACCAGAGGTCGACGATCAGGCAGCCTTGCCGGTCCGCGATGGCGTGGATGTGCGCGGTGTAGGTGGCGATCTTTCCGCGTAGCCGGCGCAGTACGGGCGTGTTCCGGGGGTCGAAACCGGTGAACACGAGCACCGTCCTCGCGCTGCCGCCGAGCTCGACGACCGCCTCCTCGAACCGCTCTGCGATGCGGTCCACGGAACTGCCCAGCCGTAAAATGTCGTTGCCGCCGGCGCAGAAGCTCACCAGGTCCGGCGTCAGTTCGGCCACCTGCGGCACCTGCTCCTCGACGATCTCGTCGATGCCTCGGCCACGAACGGCAAGATTGGCGTAGTGGAAGGGCGCTGGCGAGCGGCTGGCCAGCAGATCGGCGAGGCGATCGGCCCACCCCAGGAGAGCGCCGTCGGGCGTCTCGTCGCCGAGCCCCTCCGTGAAGCTGTCCCCCAGAGCTACGAACGAGCTGATGGGAACGCCGCCCCTGCCAACCGTGCTCCGCCTCTCCAGCATTCTGCCTCGCCCTCCCCTGGACACCCGATCCTGTCGCGACCCAACAAGCCGTAGGACCGGGCGAGCACCGTGAGGTACGCCGGGCGGGCGGGGGATGTGCCGCTCGTCGGTACCTACATCTCAGGGGCATCGCCCGGTCCTGGCCATTGAGGCTCGATCCGTGGCAGCGGATCAGAGCCGCGAGAAGCATCCTGACGGTGGCACGTAGCACTCGACAAGCGCATTCGATTGCGGCAACACGCGATGGCGTGATCACGCCAGCATGCCGCCCTCGTCAGTGGTGACTGCCGCTTGCCACAGAGAGGCGCTTGGTGAAGGACTTCCCCGCGTCCTGGGACTCGTAGATCCCGTCCTGGGTGGCCGCGAGGATGTGCCGCTCGTCGACGGCGGTCAGGGCCTGGGGTTGTCCTCCGGGCACGGTTGCCGTCTTCGTCCAGGTGGTTCCGCCGTCCGAGCTGATGCTCAGGGCACCGGTGAAGTCGACGCCGAACAGGGAATCTGGGGATGCCCAGGAGAGGAACTCCATTCCTGTCCCCTGGCCGGGGCCGAAGGTTGCGCCGCCGTCGGTGCTGCGCGCGACGCCCTCCGCCGTGGTAGCGACGAGCCGGCTCGGGTCGGCGGGGTTCACCGCGAAGTCGAGGGCCTGCAGGCGGGCGCGGTCCTGCCAGTTCGTGCCGTCCTTGCTGACGCGCAGCAGGCCGCCCGTGCTGTCGTACCCGTAAGTGGTGCCCTTGGCGTGGTCCAGGCTGTGGAAGTCCGCCTCGCCCTTGAGTGAAGCAGTCCTCCAGGACTTTCCGGCTTCGGTGCTCTTGATCAATCCGTGGTTGCCCGGCTGGTCACTGCCGGGGGCCGGGTGACCGCTGGCCAGGAAGGTCTTGGCGCCGGTCACGGTGAAGCCCATGAAGTCGTCCCTGCTCTCTCCCACCAGCTGCGGGCTGCCCTTGTCATCCGCGGTGTAGATCCCCTCGTGGGTGGCCACGTAGAGCCGGCCGTCTCCCGGGTCGATTCCGAGTCCGTGGATGTGACTGTGCAGCGCGGCCTGCGGCTCCTTGCCCTCGGCAGTGGCGCCATCGGTGGGGCTGCCCTCGCCGCATGCGGCGAGCAGGACGGTTCCGGCTGCGATGGTGCCCGCCGCGAGAAGAGCGCGGGTGCCCTTTCGCCGGGAAGGAGTCGAGGAGGGGACATCGTGCTTCACCTCGTGCTTTGGTGGGTCGGTTGTATGGCGCAGTTGCCAGCGGCTGCGGGCGACGCCTGGCTGAGGGCTGGCAGCCGGGCGGTCTGGCCTTCAACGCGCGGGGCGCGGGCCGCCCCCGACAGTCAACCGTGCCCCGCCTACGGGCGGCCGAGCGGGGTGCCAGGCGAGGCCGGACGAACGCGTCTCGGCGGGCGGCGGCTGGCGTGAGGGGGCGACGGGGCACGCAAGAGGGGCGGACCCTGGCCGGGGCCGCCCCTCAGTGCCGGTTCGCCCTACTTGTCGATGGGCTGGAAGCCGCGGAGGCGGAGGCTGTTGCCGACGACGAAGACCGAGGAGAAGGCCATGGCCGCGCCCGCGATCATCGGGTTGAGCAGTCCGGCCGCGGCGAGCGGCAGGGCCGCAACGTTGTAGGCGAAGGCCCAGAACAGGTTCGAGCGGATCGTGCCGAGCGTCTTGCGGGAGAGCCGGATGGCGTCGGCGGCGGCCCGCAGGTCCCCTCGTACGAGGGTCAGGTCGCCGGCCTCGATGGCGGCGTCCGTGCCCGTGCCCATCGCCAGGCCCAGGTCGGCCTGGGCGAGCGCGGCGGCGTCGTTCACGCCGTCGCCGACCATGGCGACCGAACGCCCCTCGCCCTGAAGGCGCTTGACGACGTCCACCTTGTCCTGCGGCATGACCTCGGCGATGACCTCGTCGATGCCGACCTCGGCGGCGACGGACTCGGCCACGGCCTTGTTGTCACCGGTCAGCAGGATCGGGGTCAGGCCGAGCGCGCGCAGCCGCCGGATGGCTTCGGGGCTGGTCTCCTTGATGGCGTCGGCGACCTCCAGGACCGCGCGGGCCTTGCCGTCCCAGGCGACCGCGATGGCCGTCTTGCCGGCCTTCTCGGCCTCGTCCTTCGCGGACTTCAGCGGCTGCGGCAGCTCCATGGCCCACTCTTCGAGGAGCTTCTCGCGGCCGACGAGGACGGCGTGGCCCTCGACGACGCCCTGCACGCCGAGACCGGGAACGTTGGCGAAGTCCTCAGGGGTGGGGAGCGTACCGACCTTGGCCGCGGCGCCGGTGGCGACGGCCTGCGCGATCGGGTGCTCGGAGGAGTGCTCCAGGGCGCCCGCGAGCCGCAGTACGTCCGTCTCGTCCGTGCCGACGGCGGTGTGGACCTTGATGAGCGTCATCCGGCCGGTGGTGACCGTGCCGGTCTTGTCGAGCACGATGGTGTCGACCTTGCGGGTGGTCTCCAGGACCTCGGGGCCCTTGATCAGGATGCCGAGCTGCGCGCCGCGTCCGGTGCCGACCATGAGGGCCGTCGGGGTGGCGAGGCCCAGGGCGCAGGGGCAGGCGATGATCAGGACGGCGACGGCGGCGGTGAAGGCGGCCGTCAGACCGGAGCCCGAGCCGAGCCAGAAGCCGAGGGTGCCGAGCGCGAGCGCGATGACGACGGGGACGAAGACGGCGGAGATCTTGTCGGCGAGGCGCTGCGCGGCGGCCTTGCCGTTCTGCGCGTCCTCGACGAGCTTGGCCATCCGGGCGAGCTGGGTGTCGGAGCCGACGCGGGTGGCCTCGACGACGAGCCGGCCGCCGGCGTTCAGGGTGGCGCCGGTGACGGAGTCGCCGGTGGAGACCTCGACCGGGACGGACTCGCCGGTGAGCATGGAGGCGTCGACGGCGGACGAGCCCTCGACGACGGTGCCGTCGGTGGCGATCTTCTCGCCGGGGCGGACCAGGAAGCGGTCCCCGACGGCGAGTTCGGCCGTCGGTACGGTGACCTCGCGGCCGCCCCGCAGGACGGTGACCTCCTTGGCGCCCAGCCGCATCAGCGCCTTGAGCGCGGCGCCCGCCTTGCGCTTCGAGCGGGCCTCGAAGTAGCGGCCGGCCAGGATGAAGGCGGTGACACCGGCCGCGGCCTCCAGGTAGATGTTCCCGGCGCCGTCACTGCGGGCGATGGTGAACTCGAACGGGTGGGTCATACCCGGCGTACCGGCCGTACCGAAGAACAGCGCCCACAGCGACCAGAGGAACGCGGCGATCGTGCCGACCGAGATCAGCGTGTCCATCGTCGCCGCGCCGTGCTTGGCGTTCGTCCAGGCGGCCCGGTGGAACGGCCAGGCGGCGTAGACGACGACCGGCGCGGCGAGCGTGAGGCTCAGCCACTGCCAGTACTCGATCTGCAGCGCCGGGACCATCGCCATCGCGATGACGGGCACGGCGAGCGCCACGGCGGTGACCAGCCGCTGCTTGAGGGGGCGCAGCTCCTCGTCGGCCTTCTCCTCGTCGGACAGTCCGCCGTCCTCGCCGCCGCTGCTTCCGGCCGGGCGCTCGGGCTGCGGCTCGGCGGCGGTGTAGCCGGTGGCCTCGACGGTGGCGATGAGGTCGGCGATGTCGATGTCGGCGCCGAAGGTGACCTTCGCCTTCTCGGTGGCGTAGTTGACGGTGGCCTCGACCCCGTCCATGCGGTTGAGCTTCTTCTCGATGCGGGCCGCGCACGAGGCGCAGGTCATGCCGCCGATGGCGAGCTCGACCTGGGCGGTCCCAGCCGTCGTTGGGGTGCTCATGACTTCTGCTCCTCGTTCGCTGGTGTTCGTGCTGGGGTCAGGCGCGGCCGCGGTAGTCGTAGCCGGCGTCCTCGACCGTCTCCTCGACGACCGTGTCGTCGATGGCGGCGGAGCTGTGGACGGTGACGAGACCGGTGCCGATCGTGATGTCGATGGCCTCGACCCCCTCGATCCCGCCGAGCGCCTCAGTGACGACCCCCTTGCAGTGGGCGCTGTTGACGCCGTCGACCTTGTAGGTGGTGGTGTACGCGGACATGAAACCCCTCCCGAAATCCTCAATACCCCCCAGGGGTATTTAGCTGCATCATGTATACCCCACCGTTCGCTGGCCACGCAAGGGGCGGGGGTGGGAATTGCATACCCCTAGGGGGTATCTCCATCAGGGGAAACGGCTCGCGGCCGCACCCGAGGGGGTCGATGATGGCGTGTGATCGATCCCCTCGACCGGGCCCCTACGGGTTCAGGGGATGGTCACGGACGTCAGTGATCTCTGGCTTGGGTCGCTAGCTTGCAAGGGCGGTGACGAGCCGTTGGACGGCCGGGCCGCCGTACCCGCGTCGACCCGGCTGGGCACCCGGCCGAGTTCCTGCTCCGCCCGGAGGTAGCCGGCGACGGCCTCCTCGATCGCCGTGAAGCCGGGCGCGCCGGCCTGGAATGCCTCGCGGATGCGGAGCGCGGCGACAGGCCGGGCCATGGCAAGGCCCGACAGGGCGGGGCCGCCGGCGTCGAACAGTGCGAGGACGACGGAGTCCAGGTTCCCGGTCAGCGTGCCCTGTCCGACGAGCCCGGTCAGGGTGCCGGCCCCCTCGGCGGTGCGCGCAAACCGGTCGAGGATGAGCTCGGCCACGAACTCGTCGAAGCCCGCGAAGTGTGTGTGCAGCAGCCCCTTGGCGCAGCCAGCCTCTGTGGTGACGCCACGGCTGGTGAGCGCGCCCGGCCCGTCCCTCTCGACGACACGCTCGGCGGCTGCGAACAGGCGCTCGCGTACGTTCGGGGTCGCCACTCCGCGCGGTGACATGAGCCTGCCCGCCCTCTCTGTCGTCCTCCGTCGCCTCTCTGACCTGGATCGTATTGCCATTGCCAGTATGGGCATGCGCCCATACTGTGGTGCAGGCAAGTTTGGGCGCTCGCCCATTCCTATTCGTTCTTGAGGAGACTCCGTGTCGGAGATCGTCAACACTGAACAGGCGGAAGCGTGGAACGGCCCCGAAGGCACCCACTGGGCCCGACATCAGGACCGCTGGAACGCCATCAACGAGGGTTTCAACGTGATCTAGCAAGGAATCCCGGCCCTTTAGGGCTCGGGAGGAATTGCTTCTCTGGACTGCTCTAACGCCCG
>NZ_JAUPWM010000169.1:0-437 GCF_032436795.1 Streptomyces sp. P9(2023) | reverse complement strand
GGAAATCTAATCAGCCAAAAACTTGACTATCAGACAATATTACTAGAGCCATCCTATACTTTTAATATGACATTTTAAGTTCAACAAGCCACTCACCGCCTCGACGTTGTTTAAGCATCAAATATATTTTCACCTTATCACCTCAGCCATCCGTACATACCACTACCCGATCACGCCCTGCTCGCTTGCCCACATATAACAGTTCATCGGCGCGCTGGATCAGGTCGTCAAGTTCACTATGGCCATCCTGGGCAGTGGCTACACCAATAGTCACGCTCGGGCGCAGCGATGCCATGTCGCCCGTACTGGCCAGTTCCGCGACCCGCTGCTTCAATCGTTCGGCTACCTGCTGCGCATCGCTGGCAGTCGTATTGGGCAAAGCGACGATGAACTCTTCCCCACCAAAGCGGCCGATGACATCACCCGGCCGCAGCGAC
>NZ_JAUPWM010000168.1:0-437 GCF_032436795.1 Streptomyces sp. P9(2023) | reverse complement strand
TGGAGGCGGCGTGGAACGCGGTGGTGGAGCGGCACGACATGCTGCGCGCGGTCTTCACCGACGACGGCCGGCAGCGGGTACTCCCCGGTGTCCCCGCTTACGCCTTCGGACGGGAGGACGTACGCGGTTTCGCGGCCGACGACCGTGAGGCGCGGCTGGCATCGGTACGGGAGCGGATCGCCGGGCACGTACGCGAACCGGAGGCTTGGCCGCTGTTCGAGATCGCCACGACGCGGCTGGACGAGGAACGCACCCGCATCCATGTCGCGATCGATCTGCTCATCGCGGACGGCACGACACTCGGCAGGATCGTCGACGAGTGGGGTGCGCTCTACCGGGACGAGAAGGCAGGGCTTGCCCTCCCAGGGGTTTCGTTCCGGGATTATGTGGGGGCTCTGGAGCGGGTCGAGGAGTCGGTGGGGTTCGTGGCGGCGCGG
>NZ_JAUPWM010000167.1:0-438 GCF_032436795.1 Streptomyces sp. P9(2023) | reverse complement strand
CGGCACGCAGCTCGCTTGTAACGGCGGCAACGACGGCCCACGTTGTAAGGATCTGATCGAGCTTGCGGCTGTTGGCATCGCTCGGGGTGTTCTCCCATGCGTTGGCCTCGAGCGCCTGCCAGAGATGGCGAAACGCCTCGGTGAGCATGATCGTCTCGACGCTGTCGCAACGGCGCAGCGCGGCGCGCACGCCGCGAGGGAAAGGCCGCAGCTTGGTGTAGCGCTTGAGCTCCTGATCACCCATTACCAGCCGCCGCCACCACAGGCGCAGCTCATAGGCTTCCTGATGTGTGAGCGCATAGCAGTAGCGCTCTACCGAGGTTGTCTGCTCGTCTGCTGCTGGCAGCTCTGCTCGTTGTTCTGCTTCACTCATGCTGCACTTCCCTCCGCATTATCTTCCTCTACCGGCGTTCTCAACTCGAAGCCACCCGCTTGGGC
>NZ_JAUPWM010000166.1:0-440 GCF_032436795.1 Streptomyces sp. P9(2023) | reverse complement strand
GAATCGCTTGGTGATCACAAGTCTAAGCAGGCCACCGTAACAAGCTTTTGGGCAGAACCTTGTTAGACTTGATGATATAAAAGAATATTTCCAGATTAGGAAAAGTATGTTGATTCCTTGAATGTTTGTTATAAGCGATGTCACATCTCACGCAAAGTATACTCATTTCTTGGACCACTAAGTGCTCTTTGCTCGATGAGAAAGTCGCCCCACATTGGTAACGAAATTGTTCCTGTACCACCATAACTAAAACGTAAACTACGTGGATGTTTTACAACTAATCTTATTTGGTCCATACAATTTACAGAACGATAGATTTCATTCGTATACTCACCTGTGTCGTAATACGTTTGCCATTGTTCACTTGAAATAGAGTTTAAAAATCTAGGCATGCCAAATGGGATATCTGAGACTTTATCTGGATTATTTACAACCGCGGC
>NZ_JAUPWM010000059.1:0-19865 GCF_032436795.1 Streptomyces sp. P9(2023) | reverse complement strand
TGCTGGACGGAGGAGACCACCCAGCAGCCAGTTGGGCTCTACCTCCAAGCCTGGCCCTTCAGGGCCGGGTAGTTGACCGAGCCGCTGCTGACCGGCGCCGCCATCACCGGCGACCGCCGCACCCTCGACCTTGGCTGCGGTGCCGGCCAGACGACCCGCATGGCCGCTCGCCGAGCCCCCGAGGGTCGTGCGCTCGGCCTGGACCTGTCCGCACCGATGCTTGCCGAAGCGCGCACCCGCGCGGCGGACGAAGGACTGGCCAACGTCTCCTTCGTCCAAGGCGACGCGCAGGCCCACCGCTTCGAGGAGGCCGCGTTCGACGCGGCCATCAGCCGCTACGGCGTGATGTTCTTTACGGACCCGGAGAAGGCGTTCGGCAACATCGGACGCGCCCTGCGCCCCGGAGGCCGCCTCGCCTTCATCTTTCCCGCGGCGCCCGAGCGCAACGGCTGGGTGACGGCCATGGCCTCCATGGACGGCATTCTGCCGGTCGGTGGTTCTGGAACGCCGGCAGACGGCCCTGGAATGTTCTCCCTCGCAGCCCCGGAACGTGTCCGTGCCGTCCTCACCGGCGCCGGCTACACCGACGTCACGGTCGATGAGGTGACGGCGTACGGCACCTGGGGCCAGGACGCCGTGGACGCGGCGGACTTCCTGCTGGCCACCGGTCCCGGCCGCCATCTCATGCAGCAGGCCGACGCGCCCACCCAGGCCTGCGCCCGAGAAGCGCTCACCGCCCACATGGCCGCCCACGAGACACCCAACGGTACGGTCCGCCTCCTGAGCACCTCCTGGTTGGTCACGGCGGAACGCCTGCAGGGCTAGTACGTCCTGCCTGTTGACCCGCGCCGTTCGGCACTGGCCGACGCGGGGCTGACCGGCAGGATTCGCAAGAGATGGCCGAGCTGGACGTGTGTTTTCATGCCGGTGCGACCAGGGCTGTGCCGTGGCCTCAGCGCGAACTGCCCCATAGGACGGCAGGACCGGGCGAGCGCCGCACGTTGTGACGAGCGCGCGAGGGAAGGGGTTTCGCTCGTCGTACCGTGCGCCTCCAGGGCAACGCCCGGTCCTTGCCGTTCGGACGTGGCTCCCGTGCCGCCGGGGCCGCGTCGCGAGCATCATCCTGGTGCAGTGCCGAATCTCTGGCCAAGCGTCACAGGTTGCGTAAAGACGCGATGGCGTGATGACGCCACTGTCAGTCGTTCATCGTCGGTCCAACAGCTGCCGCAGAACGACTTCCGCGCCTTCCACGGCGCGGTCGAGTCGGTGCCGGAGCCGTACGGGAAGCTCACCGGTGTCGAGGCCGGCTTCGGAGACGATGGCGGTGAGGGCCGCTTCGTCGGCCGGGCTCATCCGGCCCCGTACGGCGGGGCTGCCCAGGGCCTCTCGCACGGTGAAGGCGTCCTGACCGCGGCGTACCTCGGCGATGAGGTCGGAGGCGAGCGAGTCGGCCAGGTCGGGCACGAGGCGGAGAGGAGTTCGACGGACAGCACGCCCAGACGGAGCCGGAAGCGGGCGGTGGCCGGGGCGTCGTCGAGCCGGGCGGCGTGGACTGCGCGGAGGGTCCAATCGATCTCCTGCGGGGCGAGTCCGCCCGAATGGAGGCTACTGAAGGCACCCAGGCACGCCCGCACTGCCGCCTCCCATGCCTCGGAGGGGACGGAGGAGTCGAGGAGGCCGCGGGCGGCTCCCTGGCGGTCGGCGAGGGTATGGGCGACGATGCGGGATTGACGGGCCTGGTGCAGCCGTTCGGGGGCGGGATCGAAACGGTCGGCGTTCGAGGCGGCTTCGGGCCACCGGCCGGCAGTAGCCAGGAAGCGGGTGCCGTCGTCGAGGAGCAGCGGCTCCAGCCACCGGGCGGCCGCCCGCCGGTCGTCGGGGTCTGCGGTGAACGGGCCGAGTTCGGCGTCCACGCCATGCACGCGGGCCGTCATGCCGGCCAGGACAGCCTCGTGAAGAGAGGAGAGTTCGCCGTGTGCGGCGGCAGGATCGCCGCGGCGCGCGGTGAGCCGGACAGCAGCACCACGTCGGCACGGTCCGAGTCGAATTCCTCGATCTTGGCCATAGCGCGTGGGCGCATCCTGCGGCGGTACGTCGCCACGTACTCGACCACGCCCCAGTGGATGCGGTTGTGCACCCCGTTGCCCTTGTGCCCGGCCCCATGCCGGATCTGCCGGGAGAAGATCCCGTACAGAGCGGCCACAGTCGAGACGTCCATCAGGACGACCGTGTCGCAGGCTTCGAGCCGGATCTGCAGATTCGAGTTGTAGTTCCCGTCGATCACCCACTTCGGCTGCGCGACGAGATCGCGTTGCACGGCGGCGAACTTCTCCATGGGCAGCTCGTTCCACTCGTCGTCGTAGAACGTGGCGTCCAGGTGCGTCACCGGGGCGTCGAGAATCCTGCCCAGTTCCCGCGGCAGGTACGACTTGCCGCTGCCTCCGCAGCCGACGATGGCGACCCTCTTCATGGTGCTCCGGCGTAGAGGCGCTCGGGTGTCCGGTCGGACCTGTCGCCCGGGCACGATCGGATGATCCAGACGCCATGGCATGGGCGGTCAGCTGCATCACGCCGCTGCCTGTTCCACCGTGACTTGGCCGGCGGTCGTGTCCAGTACGGCGTGCAGCGCGTCGACCTGCCGACTCATGCGGAACAGGTCCAGGGCGGTCCGTGATCAGGTCGCCGCCCGCCATCCAAGGGATAACGGGACCACGGCATCCGCCATTCGCCCATGGCAGACGAGAAAGAACCCCAAAGGACTGGAAGCCTCTCCGGGGCTATGTCAACGTACAACACCCCGGAGGTGGGGCCGGTAAGCGGCACACCGGGTGACCCGATGAGGAGTCTCTTCTGTCGCTGCGCACTCTCCGATCGGTTCGAGTGGACGCCCCTTTCCTCTTCGCTCTGGGGCAGCCAACGCGTAGGCCGCGCCCGCCCAATCCGACTATGGAGCGTCTCCGTCCGGCGTCTGTTTGTGCGTCTGCGCGGCCGCCCTCTTCGGCGAGGGGTTGGTGCAGGAGGGTATCGCCTCGATCTTTGCATTCTGGCCTACGCGGCCAGTAAGCCCGGATCCGTAAGCCGTTCAATTCTGGAGGAGGTTGGCAGGATGGAACGTGTCGTGTCGGTAAGGCTTCAATGCCTCTGCGAGACAGAGCTATTGGTGGCGGACTGGATGGGCATCGGGTACTTGACGTCGTTCCGGCTGGCTCCGTGGTTGGTTTCCGAGGACGGATCCCGGTCCGGCGCGAGCGCAACATAGACCACGATCGCCGGTTAGCCGAACCGGCGATCGTCGTGACCATCGAGGGTGTTCGCATTCGGCTGTGCTTGGCGGTGGAGCCGTAGCGGACACAGGGCAGTGCTGCGAAGACGAGAGGAGGCGTGGAGCAGCCCTGGTCTGTGCACTGGCCCCGCTCCTCGCAACTCACAGAGATGCCTTTATGTCATGCCTACACAACCGCTTGGCCCTTCGGCCGCTATTTCTGTTGACCGTGTCGCCCGCACAGCCTTCCTGACAGTCAGGGACGCCGCCGAATACCTCGGACTTTCGCCTCACACGCTCTACGTCTGGCGGCACCGGCGGCAGGGACCACCCAGCTTCCGTATGGGGCCTCGAGGCCGCGTCGTGTACCGGCGGGAGGTACTCGACGCCTGGGTCCGCGAACAGGAGCAGGCCGACTCCCGCTCCAACCCGAGCTTGAGCCCTCTGGCCGCGGCCCCGCAGGCCCGGCTCGGAGGCAACTGCGGCGCCTGAAACCAGACGTCATTGGACGCCGTTCGCCCGACCGCGCACAAGGGAGACTCACCTGGCCGGCTACATAGAAGACCGCTGGATCAAGAAGAAGAAGGATCCGGTCACCGGGAGAAGACCGCTCGCTACGGTAAGGGCAAGCGGTACAAGGTCGCCGGCATACCTGGGGTTCGAGACCGATCTTTTGATGTGCTGGAGGACGCCAAGGCGTGGCTTCGCCGAGCAGCCACGGACGAGGAGCGAGGTGAGTTCGTAGACCCGCGTGACGGGTCCATCACGCTGGCCGACTACATCGCGACGCACTGGGCACCAGGGCGAGGCGGTGCTCCGAAAACCCAGGACAGTCAGGAGCGTAGAACGCGTCTCCATATCGTCCCGCACTTGGGCCAGCTTCCGCTCAGGAGTATCGCCGCAACGGATCTGCGTGCGTTCATAACCAAGTTGGAGTCGACAGTCTCGTCAGTCGACTACCAGCGCGGCATCCTGTCCGAGCTTTCCTCCATTCTGGAAGCGGCCGTCGACGACAAGCGCCTCGCGCGCAATCCTATGCACGCGAAATCTGTGCGGTGGCCCAAGTCGCCACGGGAGCGGCGCGACGCGTGGCCGATGGGTACGGCACTGCGGGTCCGCGATGCCATCAACCCGCGGAACAGGATCGCCGTCGTGGTCGGCCTGGGGTGCGGACTCCGCCAGGGCGAGGTCTTCGGGCTGAGTCCGGAGGACATCGACTATGAACGCGGCATGCTTCACGTTCGGCGCCAAGTGCAGGCGATTCACGGAAGGCTGTACTTCGCCCTGCCGAAGGGGAAGAAGATCCGCACAGTGGATCTGCCCCCCTCGGTGGCCGAGGAACTCAAGCGTCACATCGAAGCATTCCCGCCGGTAGAGGTGGAGCTGCCGTGGGGGAAGCCGGAGGGGGAGAGGAAGAAGTTCTCCCTGCTGCTCACCACTCGCTTCGGCAACGCCGTCGCGGTGAACACATGGAACACCTACACCTGGAAGCCGGCCTTGGCCAAGGCCGGCGTCATTCCGCCACGTGCCGAGGGGGCGAAAGCCTGGCAGTGGGCGGCGGCCCCGAAGGACGGTTTCCACGTGCTTCGGCACACCTACGCCTCGATCATGTTGGAAGCCGGAGAGTCCGTCGTGACCCTGGCTCGGTGGCTAGGACACTCCTCGCCTGCGATCACCCTCGGTTACTATGCTCACTTCATGCCGGAAGCTGGCAGCAAGGGGCGCGGCACCATCGACGGTCTGCTTGGGGAGCGGGGAGACCGGCTCGCCAGCCGAAACTCCCCAGATTCTCCCCAGCGCCGTTGACCGGTGATTCCTGCCTCTACGCCCCGGAGAAGCCGTCCGCGGATTGTAAGGCTGAAGAGATGGGTGGCCTGGGAAAGTGTTGGAAGAGGTCGTAGCGACCCGCTATGTCACACCCTTGCGTGAGGGCGGTTCGCTCCCTGGGATCGTCGAGGCCGACGATCTCGGTACGTACGTCATGAAGTTCACCGGCGCCGGGCAGGGCCGGAAGACGCTCGTCGCCGAGGTCGTCTGCGGGCAGCTCGCCCGGCGGCTCGGACTGCGCGTGCCCGAACTGGTCGGGATCCAGCTCGATCCCGTCATCGGACTCTCCGAGCCCGACCGGGAGGTGCAGGAGCTCCTGAAGGCGAGCGGGGGGCTCAACCTCGGGATGGACTTCCTGCCCGGGTCCCTGGGGTTCGATCCGCTGGCGTACGAGGTGGACCCGAAGGAGGCGGGGAAGGTCGTCTGGTTCGACGCGGTGATCAACAACGTCGACCGGTCCTGGCGCAACCCGAACATGCTCGTCTGGCACGGCGACCTGTGGCTGATCGACCACGGTGCCACCATGATCTGGCACCACAACTGGCCCGGCGCCCAGGCCTCCGCCGCGAAGCCGTACGACGCCTCCGACCACGCCCTCGCGCCGTTCTCGCCGGACGTCGCGGCCGCCGCCGCCGAGCTCGCGCCGCTGGTCACGCGGGAGCTCCTGGAGGAGGTCGCCGCCGACGTGCCCGACGAGTGGCTCGTCGACGAGCCGGGCTTCGACAGCACCGACGCCCTGCGCCAGGCCTACGTCGAGGCGCTGCTGCCGCGCGCCGCGACCATCCACGAGCGCATCACCCTCGGCCCGCGCGTCGAGCGCCGGCCCGCGCAGCCGCCCGGCTGGCTGGCCGACCGGCTCACCCCCCGGCCGCCCTCCACGAAGAAGGACCGCACCACGTGACCGACCGCGATGTCTTCGAGTACGCGCTGCTGCGCGTCGTGCCACGCGTCGAGCGCGGCGAGTGCTTCAACGCCGGCGTGGTGGTCTACTGCCGCGCCAAGTCCTACGTCGCCGCCCGTACGCACCTGGACGAGACAAAGCTCCGCGCCCTCGACCCCGGCGCGGACGTCGTCGGTGTACGCGCCGCGCTGCACGCCGTCGAGGGCGTCTGTCTGGGCGGCGAGGACGCCGGACAGGCCGCCCGCGACGACGCCGGCCGGCGCTTCCGCTGGCTGATCGCGCCCCGCTCCACCGTCGTACAGCCGGGCCCGGTGCACACCGGTCTGACCGCCGATCCCGAGGGCGAGGTCGACAGGCTGCTCGATCTGCTGGTGCGCTGACCGCACGGCGCGCACCTCGGCGCGCCGTAGGAGTGGGCCGGTGCACCCGGTGGGCCGTTGACACCGGGTGCCAGGGCTTCTAGCGTCTCGTCTGCGAAGGTACTAAGCGGTCGCTCATGTGCGGGACGACGCAGGCGCACCGTGCGGACCGCTTCGCATCCAGGGATGATCCAAGGGCGAGGAGAACCAGCATGTCGACCACCGAGCAGCGCGTAGCCGTCGTGACCGGCGCGGCACGGGGCATTGGCGCCGCGACCGCCGTACGGCTGGCCGCCGAGGGCCGCGCCGTCGCCGTACTCGACCTCGACGAGGCGGCCTGCAAGGACACCGTCGAGAAGATCACCGCCGCCGGTGGCACCGCCCTCGCCGTCGGCTGCGACGTCTCCGACAGCGCCCAGGTCGAGGCGGCCGTCGCGCGCGTGGCCGCCGAGCTCGGCGCGCCGACGATCCTCGTCAACAACGCGGGCGTGCTCCGCGACAACCTGCTCTTCAAGATGTCCGAGCTCGACTGGGACACGGTCATGAACGTCCACCTCAAGGGCGCCTTCCTGATGGCCAAGGCCTGTCAGAAGCACATGGTGGACGCGGGCTTCGGCCGGATCGTCTCGCTCTCCTCGTCCTCCGCCCTCGGCAACCGCGGCCAGGCGAACTACTCGGCGGTCAAGGCCGGTCTGCAGGGCTTCACCAAGACCCTCGCCAAGGAGCTCGGCAAGTTCGGCATCACCGCCAACGCCGTCGCCCCGGGCTTCATCGTGACCGAGATGACCGCGCAGACCGCCGAGCGCGTCGGCATGGGCTTCGAGGACTTCCAGGCCGCCGCCGCCTCCATGATCCCGGTGCAGCGGGTCGGCAACCCCGACGACATCGCCAACGCCATCGCCTTCTTCACCGGCGAGGACGCCGGCTTCGTCTCCGGTCAGGTCCTGTACGTGGCCGGCGGCCCGCTCAACTGACGCCCGCGCGGGAAGAGGAGACATACATGAGCACGAAGGAACTGCCCGAGCTGTCCGGCAAGGTCGCCCTCGTCACCGGCGCGAGCCGCGGCATCGGCTACGGCGTCGCCGAGGCGCTCGTCGCCCGCGGCGACCGGGTCTGCATCACGGGACGCGGCGAGGAGGCCCTCAAGGAGGCCGTCGAGACGCTCGGCTCCGACCGGGTGATCGCCGTGCCCGGCAAGGCCCACGACGAGGCCCACCAGGCCGCCGCCGTCGCCGCCACGATGGAGGCGTTCGGCCGGGTCGACTTCCTGGTCAACAATGCCGGGACGAATCCGGTATTCGGCCCGATGGCCGAGCTCGACCTGAATGTCGCCCGCAAGGTGTACGAGACGAATGTGATCTCGGCGCTCGGATTCGCCCAGCAGACCTGGCGCGCCTGGCAGAAGGACAACGGCGGCGCGATCGTGAACATCGCGTCGGTCGCCGGCATTTCCCCCTCGCCTTTCATCGGCGCGTACGGGATGAGCAAGGCGGCCATGGTCAATCTGACCCTGCAGTTGGCGCACGAGTTCGCGCCACTGGTCCGGGTCAACGCCATCGCCCCGGCGGTGGTCAAGACCAAGTTCGCCCAGGCCCTCTACGAGGGCCGGGAGGCGGAGGCGGCGGCCGCCTACCCGCTCGGCCGGCTGGGCGTCCCGGAGGACATCGGCGGCGCCGCCGCGTTCCTCACGTCCGACCAGTCGGACTGGATCACGGGCCAGACTCTCGTGGTCGACGGGGGGATTTTCCTCAACGCCGGTGTCGGGTGACCGATATCCGGACACTTTCCGGAATTCCTGACCGGTTTGGCCCCGATTAATCGCTGAATGCCTCAAGTGCCCTGTCAGGGTCGAACATTGACCTGGCAGGGCGCTGCGGTATGGTCGGCCGACCCAAGGCTGAACGAGGAGCGTGCGCACGTGTTCAACCGGACCAGTCTGCAGGTCGCTGCAGCCCTTGCGTCCATATCCCTGGTGGCGGGCTGCGGCCTGTTTTCGGACACGGAATCCACCGGGGAACAGAGAATCGTGGTCGGCACGACGAGTTCTCCCACCACGCTCGATCCGGCAGCCGCTTGGGACAATTCCTGGGAGTTGTTCCGGAATGTCTACCAGACGCTCGTGAGTTTCCCGACGGGCAGTACGTCCCCGCAGCCGGACGCCGCCGACTGCAAATTCACCGACACGGCCAGCCGGGTCTACGAGTGCACCCTCCTCGACGGCCTGAAGTTCTCGAACGGGCGCACGCTGGACGCCGAGGCCGTGCGGCACTCGATCGAGCGCATCCGGAAGATCAACGTCGACGGCGGCCCCAACGGCTTGCTCGGCTCGCTCGACGAGATCGAGGCCGTGAACGCCCGCACGGTCGTCTTCAAGCTGAACACGCCCGACGCGACCTTCCCCTTCGTCCTCGCCACCCCCGCCATGTCCCTGGTGGACCCGGCCGAGTACCCGGCCGACAAGCTCCGTGAGGACGGCAAGCTCACCGGCTCCGGTCCGTACGTCCTCGACGAGTACACCGAGGGCGAGACGGCGGAGCTGACCAAGAACCCCACCTACAAGGGGTTCGCGGACCGCAAGAACGAGGGGGTGACCATCCGGTACTTCAAGGAGTCCGAGCCGATGGTCGCCGCGCTGAAGAAGAAGGAGATCGACGCCACCTACCGGGGCCTCACCGCCGAGGAGGTCGTCGACCTGCAGAACCCCAGCGACGCCAACCAGCACCTCCAGCTGGTGGAGTCGCCGGGCGCCGACATCCGCTACCTCGTCTTCAACGCCCAGGATCCCTCGGTCGCCAAGGAGCCCGTCCGCCGGGCGATCGCCCAGCTGGTCGACCGCGAGGCGCTCGTCGCCAAGGCGTACAAGGGCACGGCGGAACCGCTGTACTCCATGGTCCCCAAGGGCATCGTCGGTCACACGACCGAGTTCTTCGACCGCTTCGGCGAGCCGAGCGTCCCCAAGGCGCGGGACATCCTCCGCGACGCCGGCATCAAGAAGCCCGTCCCGCTGACCTTCTGGTTCACCACAGACCGGTACGGTTCCGGCACCGCGCTCGAGTTCGCCGAGCTCAAGCGGCAGCTGGACGACTCCGGGCTCTTCGAGGTGACCCTGCAGAGCAAGCCGTGGAAGGACTTCGCTCCCGGCTACCAGAAGGGCGAGTACCCGGTCTTCGGCCGCGGCTGGTTCCCCGACTTCCCTGACGCGGACAACTTCATCAGCCCGTTCGTCGGCAAGAAGAACGCGCTCGGAACGCCGTACGTGAGTCCCGAGATCACGGACCGGATCATCCCGAAGACGCGGCGCGAGAGCGACCGCGGGGCGATCGTCTCCGAGTTCCGCAAGGCGCAGGAGATCATGGTCGAGGACGTCCGGCTGCTGCCGCTGTGGCAGGGCAAGCTCTACATCGCGGTGAGCGAGGACATCGGCGGCGCCGAGCGCGCGCTCGACCCGCAGACGGTCATGCAGCTCTGGGAGCTCAACCGCAGGGCCAGCTGGTAGGTCCGGCAGGTCCGGTGACCGGCCCGAGCGGCGGCGTTGTCAGTGGCCGACGGTAGGTTCTCAGGCGTAGAAGAGATCGCCTACCGGAGGTTGTTGACGTGACCGACACCGACATGCTGCCCGAGTCCTGGCGCGGCGTCCTCGGGGACGAGCTGCAGAAGCCGTACTTCAAGCAGCTGACCGAGTTCGTCGAGGAGGAGCGGGCCAAGGGGCCGGTCTACCCGCCGCGCGAGGAGGTGTTCGCCGCGCTGGAGGCGACGCCGTACGACAAGGTCAAGGTCCTGATCCTCGGTCAGGACCCGTACCACGGCGAGGGGCAGGGGCACGGCCTCTGCTTCTCCGTCCGCCCCGGCGTCAAGACCCCGCCCTCCCTCCGCAACATCTACAAGGAGATGGAGCAGGAGCTCGGCCACCCCGTGCCGGACAACGGCTATCTGATGCCCTGGGCCGAGCAGGGCGTGCTGCTGCTCAACGCCGTGCTCACCGTCCGGGCCGGCGAGGCGAACTCGCACAAGGGCCAGGGCTGGGAGAAGTTCACGGACGCGGTGATCGGCGCGGTGGCCTCGCGGCCGGACCCGGCGGTCTTCGTGCTCTGGGGGAACTACGCGCAGAAGAAGCTCCCGCTGATCGACGAGGAGCGGCACGTGGTGGTGAAGGGCGCGCACCCCTCGCCGCTCTCGGCGAAGAAGTTCTTCGGCTCCCGGCCGTTCACCCAGATCGACGAGGCGATCGCCGCCCAGGGCCACGCGCCCGTCGACTGGCGCATCCCCAACCTCGGCTGAGCGTTCACAGCGGCCGGTTGGCGGTCGGCCCTCCCACGACCGGTCGGCGGTGGGCCCGCCCGGCTGACAGGCCCGGGGTACCACCCGAGCCTGTGCCGGATCGGGGGCCTCGGCGGTTAGCGTCGGAGCCCCGGACGGAGTCCCGGACGGTGAGCGTGTGGAGGCCCTCAGTGACCGAGCAGCAGCAGGTGTCGGACGACGGCGTCATGACCCGGATCGGGCAGGCGACGATGCTGCTCCACGGCGGGGACCGCGAGGAGGCGCGCAACCGGTTCGGCGACCTCTGGGCGCAGCTCGGCCCGGACGGCGACCCGCTCCACCGCTGCACGCTCGCCCACTACATGGCCGACGCGCAGGACGACCCGGACGCCGAGCTGGCCTGGGACCTGCGGGCCCTGCTGGCGGCCGAGGAGCTGACCGAGGGCCGGCTGGCCGCCCACGACTCGGCGGTCGCCCTCCGCGCCCTCTACCCCTCGCTCCATCTCAACCTGGCCGCCGACTATCTGAAGCTCCAGCGGCCCGACGCGGCGCGGGTCCACCTCGACCGGGCCCGCGCGGCCTCGGACACCCTGGACGACGACGGCTACGGCAACGGGGTCCGCGCCGCGATGGAGCGCCTGGAGCTACGGCTCCGCCCGCTCTAGGGAGGTCACCGGGCGTACGTGTCCCGGCAGATCGTCGCCTGTGGGCTGTCGGGGTGCCAGCCTCCGTACCGCCCGCCCAGCTCGCACACCTCCGCCCGGGATCGCGGCGGTTCGGGCACGGCGGGCAGCCTCGGCGGCGCGGGCGGGCGCGCCTTCGGTGCGCGCGAGCGCTGCTGCGGCACGGGGGACGGCCGCTCCCCGCCCGTGCCGTTCCGTACGGTGCTCCCGCGTCGCTCCTGGTACGGGCTCGGCGTCGCCCGGCGGGACGGCGGCGGGGGAGCGGGCAGCGCCGCCTCCAGCGCTTCACGGGCCGGGCCCTCGACGATCTGCGGGGCCACGTCCACGCCCTGGGCGGGGCCGCTCACCCGCGGGGACGGCGGGGGCGCCGGAGGCGGCGTATCGACCGAGACGCAGCCGGTGAGGGCGGCGAGCGCCGCCCCGACCAGGAACGTCGCTGTGGTTCTGGTTGCATGCACGCGCGCAACTCTGCTGGCCCGCGGTGATCTTCGCGCCCCTACCGGTGGGGAATGGCCCGCAAGGGTGACGCCCCGGAATCCGATGACGCGTCCGCCGTGTCGATACGTCGTGTCGACGCGTCCTGTCGGTCGGCCGTGTCGGTGCGCCGGGTCAGTCGCCGGTCGCGCCGTCGATGCGTTCGCGCAGCAGGTCCGCGTGGCCGTTGTGGCGGGCGTACTCCTCGATCATGTGGACGTAGATCCACCGGAGGTTGTACGTCCGTCCGGAGTGGTGCCTGCCCGGGGCGACGTGATCGAGGTCGTGCGGCGCCGCGAGCTCGCGGGCCCGGGCGATCTCCGCCTGCCAGGTGGCGTGCGCCTCCTCGAAGGTGTCCTCGGCGGTGGGGTGGAAGTCCCCGTCGCGGTCCTCCTCCGTGGAGTAGATCCAGCCGGAGTCGTCGTCCGAGAGCACCCGCCGGAACCAGCCGCGCTCCACCTCGGCCATGTGCCGGACCAGCCCGAGCAGGGAGAGGTCCGAGGGCGGCGCGGAGGCGGTCCGCAGCTGGGCGTCGTCGAGCCCCGCGCACTTGGCAGCCAGGGTCTCGCGGTGGAACTCAAGCCAGCCGTCGAGCATCTCGCGCTCGCCCGCGGTGGTCGATGGTTCGGTGCGCTCGGTAGTCGTCATCCGCGCATCGTCGCTCAAGATATGCAACCGCGCCAGCACTTAACGGGGCGTCCGCGCGACGGTCGGCCTCCGGGGGTCACCCGCCGAGCATGCCGCGCAGCAACTCCTCGAACCCGGTGCGCAGTTCCGCGCGGCTGGGCACGGTCGCGTGGAAGGACCCGGCCGCGCAGGAGAACATCAGCCCCTCGCACCAGGCGATCAGCGAGAGCGCGTGCCGCTCGGGGGCCGGTGAGCCGGCGTCCGCCATCATCGCGACGAGCGGGCCGTGGAACGCGGCCGAGCCCGCCGCGTCGAAGAACGTGCGCAACTCGGGGCGGCGGGTGGCCTCCAGGGCGAGTTCGTACCGCGAGACGAGCAGCGCCCGGTGGTCGGTCAGGTACCGGTGCAGGGCCAGTGACAGGGCTTCCACCAGGGCGTCCGGCCCGCTGTCGGGTCCGGGCATCTCGTGCAGGGTGAGTACGCGTGACTCCAGCTCGACCTGTCGGCGTACCGCCGTCTCGAGCAGCGCCTGCCGGGTGCGGGCGTGGTTGGAGGTCGACCCCTGCGGCAGCCCGGCCCGCTCGTCCACGGCGCGATGGGTCAGCCCGCGCATCCCCCGCTCGACGAGCAGGTCGAGCGCGGCGTCACCGATGCGGGTGGGGCGGGAGAGGGGCGAGGCGGGGGAGTCCGGTACGGGGGAGTCCGGTGCGGACGCGGGGGTGCGGGCGGTCATGGGCACAACCTATCTAGCGACGGAACTACAGCTGTAGTAGCGTCGAAGATGTCACTACAGGTGTAGTTACCAGGTGTAGTCGCCCAGGGTGAGGGAGAAGTCATGGAACAGCACCGTGCCGTCGTCGTCGGAGCCGGCATCGGCGGACTCACCGCCGCCGTCGCCCTCCACCGGAGCGGCTGGGACGTCACCGTCCTGGAGCGCGCCGCCGCGCTCACCCCGGTCGGGGCCGGCATCGGCCTCGCCCCCAACGCCCAGCGCGCCCTGGACGTCATCGGCCTCGGCGACCGGGTCCGCGCGCTCTCCGCCTGGCAGGGCGACGGCGGCATGCGCGCGCCCGACGGCCGCTGGCTCGCCCGTACCAGCGCCCAGGCCGCCGCCGACCGCTTCGGTGGACCGCTCGTCCTGCTGCACCGCGCCACCCTCGTCGAGATCCTCACCTCCGCCCTCCCCGACGGCGTAGTACGGACCGGGGCCGCCGCCTCCGTCGCCGACCCCGGCGACGACGCACGGCCCGCCGTCGTCCGCACCCCGGACGGCGACATCGAGGCCGAGCTGGTGATCGGCGCCGACGGCATCCGCTCGGCGGCCCGCAGCGCCCTCTTCCCCGACCACCCGGGGCCCCGGTACTCCGGCTTCACCACCTGGCGCGTCGTCGTCCCCGCCCCCGACCGGCCGTTCGCCCCGCACGAGACCTGGGGCCGGGGCCGCCTCTGGGGCACCCAGCCCCTCAAGGACGGCCGGATCTACGCCTACGCCATGGCCGCCGCCCCCGAAGGCGCCCACGCCCCCGACGACGAGCGGGCCGAACTCCGCCGGCTCTTCGGCGACTGGCACCACCCGATCCCCGAGATCCTCGCCGCCGTCGCCCCCGAGACCGTCCTGCGCAACGACGTCCACCACATGCCCGACCCCCTGCCCGCCTTCCACCGCGGGCGCGTCGCGCTGCTCGGCGACGCCGCCCACGCCATGCAGCCGACCCTCGGTCAGGGCGGCAACCAGGCCATCGAGGACGCCGTCGTCCTCGCCCACCACGCCGGCCGAGGACTCCCGCCGAGCCGCGCCCTCGCCGCGTACACCGACGACCGGCTGCCGCGCACCACCGCCATCGTCCGCAAGGCCGCCCGCACGGGCCGGCTCACCCTCGTCTCCGCCCGGCCCGCCGTCGCCGTCCGCGACGCGCTCATCGCGGCCGTCTCGCGCTTCGGACCCGGCCTCGTCCTGCGCGGCTTCGACGGCATCGCCGACTGGCGGCCACCGCTCGCCGAACAGCCCCGCCGCGTAAGCTGACCAGCGCGAACGGCACATGAAGGCCGTCGCGGACACATCGTCACGCGCAAGGGAGACCCCGTGAAGGTCGGCTGCATCGGACTCGGCGACATCGCGCAGAAGGCCTACCTGCCCGTCCTGGCCGCCCTCCCCGGGGTCGAACTCCACCTCCAGACGCGGACGAAGACCACCCTCGACCGGGTCGCCGAGACCCACCACGTGCCGTCGCGCCAACGCCACAGCGACCTCGACTCGCTGCTCTCCACGGGTCTCGACGCCGCGTTCGTGCACGCCCCGACCGCCGTGCACCCCGAGATCACCGCCCGGCTCCTCGAAGCCGGCGTCCCGACGTACGTCGACAAGCCGCTGGCGTACGAATACGCCGACTCCGAGCGGCTGGTGGCGCTCGCCGAGGCACGCGACGTGAGCCTGGCCGTCGGGTTCAACCGCAGGCTCGCCCCCGGCTACGCCCAGTGCCTGGACCACCCGCGCGAGCTGATCCTCATGCAGAAGAACCGCGTCGGCCTGCCCGAGGACCCGCGCACCCTCGTCCTCGACGACTTCATCCACGTCGTCGACACCCTGCGCTTCCTGCTCCCCGACTACTACGACCACGTCGACGTACGGGCCCGGATCCGCGACGGCCTCATGCATCACGTCGTGCTCCAGCTCTCGGGCGACGGCTTCACCGCCATCGGCATGATGAACCGGATGAACGGCTCCACCGAGGAGATCCTGGAGGTCTCCGGGCAGGACACCAAGCGCCAGGTCCTCAACCTCGCGGACATCGTCGACCACAAGGGCCAGCCGACCGTCCGCCGGCGCGGCGACTGGGTGCCGGTGGCCCGCCAGCGCGGCATCGAACAGGCCGTCCTCGCCTTCCTCGGCGCGGTACGGGAGGGCAGGACGCTCAGCGCCCGCGACGCCCTCGCGACCCACGAGCTGTGCGAGCGCGTGGTGCGGGAAGCTCTGACGCAGGCCTCCTGAGCGCTCCCATGCCCTCGGCGGCGCAGAGCGCGGCAAGCACGGTCAGGGCGGCGTACAACGTCCAGTCGCCGTACCGCACATAGCCCGTGGTCGACTGCGAGAGCGGTACGTCGTAGACGGCGGCCGCGCTCCGGTCGGTGCCCAGCGGGTCGCCGATCCTGCTGCCGTCCGGGCCGTACACCGCGGAGATGCCGGTCAGCGTCGCGTGCACCATCGGGCGCCCGGACTCCGCCGCGCGCAGCGCCCCCAGCGAGGCGTGCTGCGCGGGTGCCCAACTGCCCTGGAAGGTCGACGTCGCCGACTGGGCGATGAGCAGCTGCGCACCGTCGCGGGTCAGCCGCCGGCTCATGTCGGGGAACGCCGACTCGAAGCAGACCACCGGACCGATCCGCAGCGCGGGCCGGCCGTCCTCGGCCGGCAGCGTCATCACCACCGGCTCCGTGCCACGCCCCCGGTCCTCGTTCGCCGCCTTGCCCACCGAGGTCGCCCAGCCGAGGACCGAGCGGAAGGGGATGTACTCACCGAACGGCACGAGCCGCATCTTGTCGTACCGGTCGCCGGTCGGCCCCTCGGCGTCGACCAGGACACTGCTCTTGAAGATGCCCGGCCGGTCGGAGCGCCGGGCGTCCACGTTGACGAGGATCGGCGCGTCGACGGCCCGGGACAGGGCGGCCAGCCGGTTCGCCAGGTCGGGACGGGTGGTCAGATCGGCGCCGACGCTGCTCTCGCCCCAGACGACCAGGTCCAGGTTCCGGCCCGCGAGCCCCCGGGTGAGCTCCTCAGCCCGTTCGAACCTCCGCTCCACGCCGGCCGAGCCGTCGTACACCCCCGGCTGGACCACCGCGATCCGTGCGGTGCCCTGCTCGCGCGGTGGTGCGACACCCCACCAGACCGTGCCCACGATGAGCGCGCACACCACAAGACCGACCAGGGCCGTGATCCGTACGGCAGCCGTCGACACCACCAGGAGCGCCACGGCGGTGTTGACCGCCACCACGAGCAGGGACACCAGCCAGACACCGCCGACGGAGGCGAGCCGCAGCGCGGGCGGGACCTGCCACTGACTCGCGCCGAGGAGACCCCACGGGCCGCCCAAGCCCTCCCAGGAGCGGGCGAGTTCGATGAGCAGCCAGCCGGACGGGACGACGAGCAGCGCCGCGGCGGCGCGCGTCCCGGTGGGCCCGTCCCCGAGCATGGCCCGTACCAGCCAGCCCCACGGCAGCCACAACAGTCCGAGCAGGGCGGAGAGCAGGAGGATGAAGACGTGCAGGTTCGGCACCAGCCAGTGGTGCACGGCCAGCAAGAACCCGACGCCGCCCAGCCACCCCTCAAGGGCCGCCCGGCGCGCGGTGGGCGCGGTGCGGAGCAGCAGCAGCCAGGGCACGAGCGCGACGTACGCGAACCACCACAGGGCGGGCGCCGGGAACGCGAGCGCGGGCAGCGCGCCCGCCGCGACCGCGCCCACGGCCCGCGCGGCACGACGGGGCGTCGGGGCGGGGGTGCGCGCGGCTCCGGTACCGCGACGGCCGAACGGGTTCCGCATGCGGCGTCGCCTCCAGGTGTCGCCTCCAGTGTGCGCCGTACGACGTCCGCGACCGCACCCCGCCACACGGCCGTACGGGCGCGAAGCCGGTGCCTAGACGCGGCGCCATTTCTCCTCGACGGTCACGGAGCGCAGCCGCCAGCCGGCGTCGGTCCGGTGGAGGGTGAACGCGTAGCGGCCGCCGCAGACGAAGTCCTCGCCCGACTCGAAGCGCATCGGGTTCACGTAGTCGGCGCGGACGTCCGCGCTGTCGCCCGGGTAGCCGCCGAGGTCCTTTAGGGTGACCCTCCGGTTCACGATGAGGTGCTGGCGCACCGGGAAGAGCCGCATCGTCTCGGCGAGCCAGTCGGCGACCTCGGCCACCGGGCCCTCGACACCGCCGGAACCGCGGTAGTCGGCGCGGCCGTCACGGGTGAACAGCGCCCGGTAGCCCGCCCAGTCGGAGTCGTCCACGGCCACCGCGTACCCGGTGACGAGGTCGTCGATGGCCATCCGGTCCATCACGGTCGCGAGATCCACGCGCTGCGTCATCGCCTCAGTGTCGGGCAGCGCGAGCCCGGGGCCAAGAGCCGTGCGGGGCGAGGCGTGGTCGGAGACCGGTCAATCTTCGCGCCACCGGGTCAGGCGGCCTCCCAGCGGTGCGGGCGGCCGCCGCGCCATTCCACCAGGTGCGGATCGTCGAGGATCATGTCGGCGTCCTCGAGCCCGGCTCGGCGCAGGAACTCGACGAGGTCGGTGTCGTTGTGCGCCAGGCCCACGATCTGGCCGCGGACGGTGACGCGCCGCCCGCCGTCGGGGGACGGGCGGTGGACGACGATGGGTGGTTGCCAGGCCATGGTTCCAGGGTGCGACGCGCACCCGAAGATCGCCTGGCGGGGGCCCCGGACGCCAGGGCCCCCGAGGGATCAGCTCCCGGACTCGCCCGCGTTCGGGCTGAGGGTGTCCGTGCCGACCAGGATGAAGAGCAGGATGCCGAGCGCGATCCGGTAGATCACGAACGGCATGAAGCTCTTGGTCGTGATGAACTTCATGAACCAGGCGATGACGGCGTAGCCGACGCCGAAGGCGATGATCGTCGCGAAGACCGTCGGACCCCAGGAGATGTGGCCGCCCTCGGTCGCGTCCTTCAGCTCGAAGAGTCCGGAGGCCAGCACGGCGGGGATGGCGAGCAGGAACGAGTACCGGGCCGCCGCCTCGCGGGTGTACCCCATCAGCAGACCGCCGGAGATCGTCGCGCCCGAGCGGGAGACGCCCGGGATCAGGGCCATCGCCTGGCAGACGCCGAAGATCAGGCCGTCCCGCACGCCCAGTTCCTTGAGCGTCTTGCGCTCACGGACGACGCGGTGCCGGCCGCCGGTCTCGTCGCGGGCGGCGAGCCGGTCCGCGATGCCGAGGACGATGCCCATCACGATCAGCGTCGTCGCGATCAGCCGCAGGTCGCGGAACGGGCCCTCGATGTGGTCCTTCAGCGTCACGCCGAGGACACCGATCGGGATCGAGCCGACGATGACGAGCCAGCCCATCTGGGCGTCGTGGTCGCCGCGCATCGACTTGTCGCGGAGCGAGCGGAACCAGGCCGAGACGATCCGCGCGATGTCCTTGCGGAAGTAGATCAGGACGGCGGCCTCCGTACCGATCTGGGTGATCGCGGTGAACGCCGCGCCCGGGTCCTCCCAGCCGGCGAAGGCTGCGGTGAGGCGGAGGTGCGCGCTGGAGGAGATGGGAAGGAACTCCGTCAGCCCCTGGACGAGTCCGAGGATGAATGATTCGAACCAACTCATGGGGCTAGGGCCGTCCCGAATGTGCTCGTGCCGTCAGAAAAGGGCGGTCGCGTCTCGGATCGGAGATCGACCGCCGGTCGTTGCGCAGCGTACCGTCCCCGGATGAAGGCCCCGATCTCAGGTCTGGGTCCCGGGACTCAGGGGACGCCGGCTCCTAGCGGGGGGAGCGGGCCGCCGTGGGTTCCAGGGGCGGCGCCGGGACGGGCTCGGCGGCCGAGTCCGGTGCCGCGGTCGCGCGGGCGCGCAGGCCGTGCCGCTTGCGCCAGGCCACGACCGCCGCGGCCAGACCGGAGACGACGATGAACCCCATCGAGATCAGGAACGCGGGCGACGTCGGCGATCCCGCCTCGCTGCCCGCCACCACGTACGCCGCCGTGTTCGGGATCGAACCGAGCAGGGTCGCCAGCAGGAACGGCGCGTACCCCATGCGGGAGACGGCGGCGCAGTAGTTGGTCGCCGCGAACGGCACCCCGGGGAAGAGCCGGATGGCAAGGATGGAACGGAACCCGTGCCGGCTCAGCTGCCCGTCCGCCGCCGTCAGCCAGCGTCCCCGCAGCAGCGGCCGCAGCGCGTCCTGCCCCAGCAGCCGCCCGAGCGAGAACGCGATGGCCGCGCCGAGCACCGTCCCGGCCAGCGAGGCCACCACCCCCGCCTGCGTACCGAAGAGCGCGCCCGCCGCCAGGTTCAGGATCGGCCGCGGTACGAAGGCGGCCGTGCACACCCCGTACGCCAGACCGAACAGCACCACCGCGCCCGCGCCGCTCGACTGGGCGGGCCAGCCCTCGGCGAGCAGCCGCTGTGGCTCGTAGAGGAGGACGGTCGTCGCCGCGGCGAGGAGGAGCACGGCGAGCAGGGACAGGCGCGACCAGGGCGACAGCAGAGCCCGGGAGCAGCGCAGAGCGAGGGAGCCCGGCGGCCGGGTGACGGGGTCGAGCATCCGGGGAGACTAACCGACGTACCGGTGTGATCGCCGTAATGTCCGTCATCCGCCGTACTGCCATCCGATGAACTGTGAGCCGTCGTACGGTGAGCCCGTCGTACCGCGAGCCCGCCGTACGGCGAGCGGCCGCATCGTGGCCGCTGGTGCCGCGAGCCGCCGTACCGTGAGCCCGCGCGCCGCGAGCCGCCGTACCGTGAGCCCGCGCGCCGCGAGCCGCCGTAC
>NZ_JAUPWM010000165.1:0-440 GCF_032436795.1 Streptomyces sp. P9(2023) | reverse complement strand
ATCAGACCTGCGGGGAAGAGCTCCTCCACCACGGCCCAGTTCACCCGCAACACCCCACCCAACTCAAACACCTGGCAGTCCAGGTAGACCTGAGGGGTCTGGGTCAGGTGGTAGGAGAGATCGCCGAACTCCGCGGCTGCCTTCCCGAGCGAGGCTTCTCCGTCGCCGAGGGCGCTGGTGAAGACGATGGGCATGGAGGCGCGGGCGGCCCCTTCGGTACGGCCGAGTTCGCGCAGCACGCGTACGCCGTTGAAGGCGCGGTGCTCGAAGTCCTGCCAGAACTGGGCCTGCAGGGCCTGTGCCTGTTCGCGTACGGTCGCGCCCTGCTCCGGTCGGACGGCCAGCAGCGACACCGAGGTGAACTCGCCGATGACGCGGTCGATGTCGGGATGGACCGGGAGCCGGTCGTTGACCGTGACGTTCAACGTGAACGCCTCACT
>NZ_JAUPWM010000058.1:0-20263 GCF_032436795.1 Streptomyces sp. P9(2023) | reverse complement strand
AACGGAATCTTGCCGTCCAACGCCCACTGACGAAGCGTCATCGGGTGTATCCCGAGACGCTTCGCAGCCTTGGACATACGCAGCAACTCCATGCCCTCAACTATACAGGCACAACACTAGGGATAACTAATGAAGTTGATGAGCCTGCCAGCTCGCCCAGGTGGCCGAGTACGACCACCGGCGCGCGCCACACCCCCGGCCCGGATCCACGGCCTGAGGGGCGGGGCGGTGTACGGGTAGGGCCATGACCATCCCCGTGGACAGACTCAGCGACCCCGCCGTGCGTGCCTTCGTCACGGCCCTCAACGCCAACGACCAGGAGGCCTTCCAGGCCGCCCTCACCCCCGACGCCACCATGTCCGACGACGGCTCGGAGCGGAACCTCGCCGAGTGGACCGACAAGGAGGTCTTCTCCTCGCGCGGCCACATGGAGATCGAGTCCGAGAAGGACGACGGTCGCACCCTCGTCGCCCGCTACCGCAACGACACGTGGGGCGAGATGCGGACCGGCTGGCGGTTCGACGTGAAGGACGGGAAGATCGCCCGGTTCGAGACCGGTCAGGCGTAGGCCTCCGCAGGCGTACCGGGCGGGGTTGGGAGCCCCGCTCCTAACCCCGCCCGATGTACGGCATCGTCGTCGCCATCACCGTCGCGAACTGCACGTTCGCCTCCAGCGGCAGGGCCGCCATGTGCACCACCGTCGCCGCCACGTCGGCCGCGTCCATCACCGGCTCCACCGCCAGCTGCCCGTTGGCCTGCGGGATGCCCGTCTGCATCCGCTCGGTCATCTCCGTCGCCGCGTTGCCGATGTCGATCTGACCGCAGGCGATCCGGTACGGCCGCCCGTCCAGCGACAGCGACTTCGTGAGGCCCGTCATCGCGTGCTTCGTCGCCGTGTACGCGATCGAGTGCGGGCGCGGCACGTGCGCCGAGATCGAGCCGTTGTTGATGATCCGGCCGCCCTGCGGGGACTGCTCCTTCATCGCCCGGAAGGCCGCCTGCGCGCACAGGAACGCGCCCGTCAGGTTGATGTCCACGACCGAGCGCCAGGTCTCGTAGGGCAGGTCCTCGACCGGGGTGCCGCCGCCCGCGAACGTGCCCGCGTTGTTGAAGAGCAGGTCGACCCGGCCCCACCGGTCCCGTACCGCCTCGAAGAGAGCCTGCACCGCCTCCGGTGACGTCACGTCCGTGGGGACGACGAGGACGTCGTCCCGCGCCGCCGCCGTCTCCTCCAGCGGCTCCCGCCGGCGGCCCGCCAGCGCCACCGACCAGCCCGCCTCGGCCAGGGCCAGGGCCACACCTCGGCCGATCCCCGAACCCGCTCCCGTCACCACCGCGATCCGCGACTCAGTGCTCATGGGCGCGCAGCGTACGGCAGGCGCGTGCCCCATGAACTCATCCGTCCGACACATGGATGTTCTGTACCCGACAACCCAGTGACGTCCCGCGCCACTCCAATGCCTGACGGACAACATCCGTCAGGGGATGGGCACATGACGTACGCACAGACCCACACCGACGAACTCCGCGCCGCCGCCCGGCACTTCGGCCGCCGCCGTTTCCTCACCGCAACCGGCGCCGCCGCCGCGCTCGCCTTCGCCGTCCAGCTGCCCGCCGCCGGCGTTTCCTCACCGCCACCGGCGCCGCCGAGCTGAACCCGCGCCGGATCACCGAGGACCCGTTCACCCTGGGGGTGGCATCCGGCGACCCTCCCCCTACCTTCGGTGGGGGGACCCCCAGCCCGGCTCCGTCCTCCTCCGGACCCGGCTCGCGCCCCGCCCCTACGAGCCCGACGCCGGACTGCCCCGCGCCAGGGTCGCCGTCCGCTGGGAGCTCGCCCACGACGAGCGGTTCACCCGTGTCGTACGGCGCGGCAGTGCCACCGCCCACCCCGAGTTCCAGCACAGCGTCCACGTACCCGTCGACCACCTCGACGCGGACCGCCTGTACTACTACCGGTTCCTCGTCGGCGACTGGACCAGCCCCGTCGGCCGCACCCGGACCGCCCCCGCCGCCGACGCCCGGATCTCCGAACTCAAGATCGCCGCCGTCTCCTGCCAGGCGTACCACGACGGCTACTTCACCGCCTACCGGCACCTCGCCCAGGAGGACGTCGACGTCGTCTTCCACCTCGGCGACTACCTCTACGAGTACGCCGTCAACGCCACCGGCGGAGCCCGCGCCTACGCCGACCGCCGGCTGCCCGCCCACTTCAACCGGGAGACGATCACCCTGGAGGACTACCGGCTGCGGTACGCCCTCTACAAGTCGGACCCCGATCTGATGGCCGCCCACGCCGCGCACCCCTTCGCGGTCACCTGGGACGACCACGAGACCGAGAACAACTACGCGGGCGGCACCCCCGAGAACGACGTGCCGCCGGAGGAGTTCCTGCTCCGCCGCGCCGCCGCCTACCGCGCCTACGGGGAGAACCAGCCTCCCCCAAGCTCTCGGCTGCGCTCGAGCAGGGGGACCCCCATCGGCAGCCCCAGCAGCCCGAGGGCGCGGACATGCGGCTCTACCGCCGCCTCCGCTTCGGGCGGCTCGCCCAGTTCGACATCCTCGACACCCGCCAGTACCGCTCCGACCAGGCGTACGGCGACGGCTGGCGGGTGCCGGGCCCCGAGTCCGAGGACCCCGCGCGCACCATGACCGGTGCCACGCAGGAGCGCTGGCTGCTCGACGGCCGGCAGGCCTCGGACGCGCTGTGGAACGTCGTCCCGCAGCAGGTCGTCTTCGCCGAGCGGCGCGACGTGCCGACCGACGCCTTCAAGCTCTCCATGGACTCCTGGGACGGCTACCCGGCCTCCCGGCAGCGGATCCTGGACGGCGCGGTGGCGGCCGGGGTCGAGAACCTGATGGTCCTCACCGGCGACGTGCACGTCGGCTACGGCCTCGACATCAAGGCCGACCACCGCGACCCGGCCTCCCGCACCCTCGGCACCGAGATCGTCGCCACCTCGATCGCCAGCGGCAAGGACGGCGCCGACCGGCCCGCCGACTACGGCAACCTCACCACCGCCAACCCGCACATGAAGTTCTACAACGGGCGGCGCGGCTATGCGACGGTCGCGCTCGGCGAGGACGGCGCCCGCGCCGACTTCCGTACGGTCGCGGCCGTGACGACCCCGGGCGCCCCGGTCACCACGGCCGGCTCCTTCGTCACGGAGGCGGGGAATCCGGGCCTCAAGCCCGCGTAGCGACCAATTCGCCGGGATAGCGGACGCCGATGCGGTCCCGTACCGCGTCGAGCGTCCGCATCACCGCCAGCGAGCCGTCCAGCGGCACGAGCGGGGACTCCGTCAGGCCCGCCCGCAGACAGCGCGCGACCTCGGCGGCCTCCGGCAGCAGCGACTGCCGGTCGCGCTCGGGGTCGTCCCCGTCGAGGACGAACTCCTCCGGCTCCCGGCCGTGCCGCCGCAGCGTGAAGCGGTCCGGGAAGAAGAAGCCGTGCGGCAGGTCGACCCGGCCCTCCGACCCCGTCACGGATGCGGTCATCGGGGTGTCCGCCACCACCGAGCAGGACAGCAGCGCCGAGGCCCCGGACGACCAGCCGAGCAGCATCCCGGTGTTCAGGTCCACGCCCTCGGGCGACAGCAGTGCGTGCGCCTGGACCGAGTCCGGCTCGCCGAGCAGCAGCTGCGCGAAGGAGACCGGATAGACCCCGAGGTCCAGGAGCGCCCCGCCACCGACCGCCGGGTCACGCAGCCGGTGGTCAGGAGCGAACGGGCCCGCGAGCCCGAAGTCCGCCTGGACGGTCCTGACCTCGCCGATCGCGCCGTCCGCGACCAGCTCCGCGAGGCGCCGGATCAGCGGGTTGCAGTACATCCACATGGCCTCCATCAGGAAGAGACCACGGTCCCGGGCGAGCGCGACCAACTCCTCTGCCTCGCGCGCGTTCAGGGTGAGAGCCTTCTCGCAGAGGACCGCCTTTCCCGCCTCCAGGGCGAGCCCGGCGGCCTCCCGGTGGGCGTGGTGCGGGGTCGCCACGTACACCACGTCGACGTCCGGATCGGCGACGAGCGCGGACCACTCCCCGTACGCCTTCGGTATCCCGAACCGGTCGGCGAAGGCCCGCGCCGACGCCTCCGTACGGGAGGCCACGGCCACCACCTCCGCGCCGTCCGCCGCACGCAGCTCGCCGGCGAACTTCGCCGCGATCCCGCCCGTCGCCAGCACGCCCCACCGCACGGTCTTCCCCATGCCCGACCCCATGCCCCACCCCAGAAAGGTCTCGACCTGTCCCGTCGAGCTGAGAGCATAGGGAAAGTTTCAACGAAATGGAGCAGTCGATGCCGGAGAGCGGCCAGCCCACGAAGCAAGGATCGAAAGACCACATATCCGCCGGTCCCGCCGCCTCCCTACGGCGCGCGAGTCTGCTCGTCACGCTCGTCCTCGGCGGTCTCACCGCGCTCCCGCCGCTCTCCATGGACATGTACCTGCCGGCCCTGCCGGAGGTCACCGAATCGCTGCGCTCGCCCGCCGCGACCGTCCAGCTGACCCTGACCGCCTGCCTGGCCGGGATGGCGCTCGGCCAGCTCGTCGTCGGCCCCATGAGCGACAAGTGGGGGCGCCGCCGCCCGCTGCTCATCGGCATGCTCGTGTACGTGGCCGCCACCGCGGTCTGCGCGTTCGCGCCCACCGTCGACCTGCTCATCGCATTCCGGCTGCTCCAGGGCCTGGCGGGCGCGGCCGGCATCGTCATCGCCCGGGCCGTCGTCCGCGACCTGTACGACGGTGTCGCGATGGCCCGGTTCTTCTCCACCCTGATGCTGATCTCGGGCGTCGCCCCGATCATCGCCCCGCTGATCGGCGGCCAGATCCTGCGGATCACCGACTGGCGGGGCGTCTTCCACGTCCTCGCCGTCATCGGCGTGCTGCTGACCCTGGTGGTCTGGAAGTGGCTGGCGGAGACGCTGCCGCCCGAGCGGCGCCACCAGGGCGGGGTCGGCGAGGCGCTGCGCACCATGCGCGGGCTGCTCGCCGACCGGGTCTTCACCGGCTACGTGCTGGCCGGCGGCCTCGGCTTCGCCGCGCTCTTCGCGTACATCTCGGCCTCCCCGTTCGTCGTCCAGGAGATCTACGGCGCCTCGCCGCAGACCTTCAGCCTCCTCTTCGGCCTCAACTCCATCGGCCTCGTCGCCGTCGGCCAGATCAACGGCAAGCTGCTCGTCGGCCGGGTCAGCCTGGACAAGGCGCTGGGCTGGGGGCTCGGGGTGATCGTGCTCGCCGCGGTGGCGCTGCTGTTCATGACGAGCGGCGTCTTCGGGGAGCCGAGCCTCGCGGCCGTGGCCGCCGGACTCTTCGTCCTGATGTCGGCGATGGGTCTCGTCCTGCCCAACACCAACGCGCAGGCGCTGATGCGCACCCCGCACGCGGCGGGCTCCGCCTCCGCGCTGCTCGGCACCTCGTCCTTCCTCATCGGCGCGATCGCCTCCCCGCTCGTCGGCATCGCGGGCGAGGCCACGGCCGTCCCGATGGCCGTCGTCCAGCTGGTCTGCGCGGTCGGGGCGCTCGCCTGCTTCCTGGGTCTGTGCCGGCCGTGGCGCACCCCGGAATCCGCCTGACGGAAGCCGCCTAAAATGTGGAGGTGAACGCCTCCCCTTCCCTCCCCTCCGGTGCCGCGCTGCGTGCCGCGCTCGCCGGGCTGCTCGACGGGCTGCCGCCGCGCCAGGCGGCCTCGGCCGTCGACCGGCTGATCGCCAACTACCGGGGGACCACCCCGACCGACGCCCCGGTGCTCCGCGACCGTTCCGACGTCGCCGCGTACGCCGCGTACCGGATGCCGGCGACGTTCGAGGCGGTACGGGCGACACTCGACGCCCTGCGGGGCGCGGCGCCCGCGTGGGAGCCCGCCACGCACACCGACGTCGGCGGCGGCACCGGCGCGGCTAGCTGGGCGGTCGCGGAGGCCTGGGACGGGACCCCGCGCACGACCGTGCTCGACTGGGCGGAGCCCGCGCTCGCCCTCGGGAAGGAACTGGCCGACGGGGTCTTCGACGCGGAGTGGCGGCGGGCCCGGATCGGCGGGGCGCTGCGGCTCGACGCGACGGACCTGGTGACCGTCTCGTACGTCCTGAAGGAGCTGACCGAGGCCGACCGGACGGCGCTCGTGACCGAGGCGGCGCGGGTCGCGCAGGCCGTCGTGATCGTCGAGCCGGGCACGCCCGACGGCTACGAGCGGATCATCGCCGCCCGCTCCCTCCTCGTCGAGGCGGGCTTCACCGTGGCCGCGCCCTGCCCGCACAGCGGCACCTGCCCGATCGAGCCGGGCCGGGACTGGTGCCACTTCGCGGCCCGGGTGAGCAGGTCGTCGCTGCACCGGCAGGTGAAGGGCGGTTCGCTGCCGTACGAGGACGAGAAGTTCAGTTACGTGGCGGCGACCCGGTTCCCCGTCGAGCCGGTGGCCTCACGGGTGGTCCGGAAGCCCCAGATCCGCAAGGGCCAGGTCCTCCTCGACCTCTGCGGCCCCGAGGAGACCGGGCTGACCCGCGAGACGGTCACCAAGCGCCACGGAGCCCTGTACAAGGCGGCCAGGGACACCGAGTGGGGCGACCCCTGGCCCCCGGAGCAGGGGCCAGGGACGCACACCTAGGCGCGCAGCTCCTGGGTGCAGCACTTCACGCTGCCGCCGCCCTTGAGCAGTTCCGACAGGTCCATGCCCAGGGGCTCGAAGCCCCGGTCACGGAGCGGTTCGAAGAGGCCCACCGCCGCCTGGGGCAGCAGCACGTGCCGGCCGTCGCTGACCGCGTTCATGCCGAGCGTCGCCGCGTCCCGCTCCGTCGCGAGCAGGGCGTCGGGGTAGAGCCGCGCGAGGACGTCGCGGCTGCCGGGGGAGAAGGCGCCGGGGTAGTACATGATCTCGTCGCCCTCGGAGTCCAGGACGCACAGGGCGGTGTCCAGGTGGTAGTAGCGCGGGTCCACCAGCTCCAGGCCGACCACCGGGCGGCCGAAGAACTCCTGCGCCTCCAGGTGGGCGAGCGGGCTGGAGCGGAAGCCCCGGCCGGCCAGGATCCACGACGAGGTGACCGCGAAGTCGCCCTCGCCCTCGTTCACGTGCTCCGGAACACGCACCTCCGTGTACCCGTTGTCGCGGAACCAGTCCAGGTGCGCGGCCTCCTCCTCCGTACGTTCCGAGTGGGCGAACCGCGCGCCGAGGACCCGGCCGTCCACCACGGTCGCGCCGTTGGCGGTGTAGACCATGTCCGGCAGGCCGGGGCGCGGGTCGAGGAGTTCGACGGTGTGGCCGAGGGTGCGGTAGCGGGCGGTCAGGTCCTCCCACTGGGCGAGGGCGAGCGGCAGGTCGACCGGTTTCGTGGGGTCCATCCAGGGGTTGATGGAGTACGTCACCTCGAAGTGCGTGGGTGCGCACATGAGATAACGGCGGGGCGAGGCCTCGCGCGGGGTCTGGCGCAATGAGGGCTCCTCACGGACGGAAGAACAGTCGTCGGACGGAGCCCATGGTCCGCCCTCGAACGGCTCCGCGCAGTGAACCGTTCGGGTGGTTCCACAGAACATAGGACGGGGCAGGGGTGCCGAGTAGGCGAGACGTGCCGTCTCGCCTACTGGTAGATTGGGGTCATGCCCGCCACCAAGAGCTCCCAGGGTTCCGCCGCAAAGACCCCCGACGCCTCCCGGCGCAGCGAACGCTCCCGCCGCGCCATCTTCGACGCCGCCCTCGCCCTCGTCTCCGAGTCCGGCTACGCCAGGACGACCATCGAGGGCATCGCCGCCCGCGCCGGCGTCGGCAAGCAGACCATCTACCGCTGGTGGCCCTCCAAGGCCGCCGTCCTCCTCGACGCCTTCCTCGACCTCGCCGCCCGGGCGAACGAGGCGCTCGGCGGCGACGCCGACAGTGAGATCCCCGACACCGGCGACCTCGCCGCCGACCTCAGGTACGTGCTCCGCGCCACCGTCGACGAGCTGAACAACCCCACCTACGACGCCCCCTCCCGCGCCCTTGCCGCCGAGGGCATGGTCAACCCCGAGCTCGGCGCCCAGTTCGTGGAGAAGCTCCTGGAACCCCAGCTCCAGTACTACGTACGCCGCATCGAGGCCGCCCAGGCGGCCGGTGACGTCGACCCCGACATCGACCCCAGGGTCGCCCTCGAACTCCTCGTCGGCCCGCTGAACCACCGCTGGCTCCACCGCACCCTGCCGCTCACCCACGCCTACGCCGACACCCTCGTCGACTACGCGCTGCGCGGGCTCGCGCCCAGGGCGTAACCCCGTTACGTACCCCGGTTGGGGACTCCGGTCACCTGAACCACCGGAAGATGCGACGATGGGCAGAGCCGAACGGGCGAGTACAGGTGTGAGGGGATAGATGGGCGACGGTATCGGCCGCTACCGCGGCACGGAGAGCAGGCTCGCGCAGTGGCTGCGCAGGCGCCCGAAACGCACCGCGGCCGAGGACGAGAACCGCCGCGAGGCACTGCTCCTGGCCACCGCCGCCGCCGGACTGCCCCTGGCCCCCGCCGCGTACCCCGTCGGGTACCGCTGCTCCTGTGAGCGCATGGGCTGTCCCACCCCCGCCCGGCACCCCGTCTCCTTCGCCTGGCAGACCCAGTCGACCACCGACCGCGCCCAGATCGAGCGCTGGGCCCGCAACGAGCCCGAGGCGAACTTCGTCACCGCCACCGGCATGGTCCACGACGTCCTCGACGTGCCGCTGGCGGCCGGCCGGGCCGCCCTGGAGCGCCTCCTCGACCAGGACATCGAGGTCGGACCGGTCGCCGAGTCCGCCGAGAGCGCGGGCGACGGCGGCCGGATGCTCTTCTTCACCGCCACCCGCGGCACCCCCGAGGACGAGGACGAGTGGTGGCCCTGCGAGCTGGACTGCCATCCGGAGACCATGGACGAGCATCCTGGCCTTCGCTGGCACTGTCGCGGCTCCTACGTCCTCGTACCGCCGGCCCGGCTCATCGGTGACCAGGACGAGCAGCCGTCGGTCGCCTGGGTCCGCGGACCCGAGCACGCCCTGCCGGACCCGCTGAACCTCCTGGAGACCCTCACCGACGCCTGTGCCCGGCACGCGGCCGAGGACGGCGACCGGCACGCCGAACACGAGGAGGCGGCCTGGCCGCTGGGCCGCCGCTGACAGCCGGCGGCGCCGAGCGGTCCGCGTGGCGGGCTACGAGCCCTTCGCGCCCGTGACGCCCTGGAGCCTGCCCGTGACCGTGACCCCGTCCCGGGCCGTACCCGCGGGCTTCACCAGGACGGACTGGCTCGTCATCCACTCCTTCGTGACGGTGTTCTTCACCTCGCCCGTCATCAGCGCCTTCACGTCCTCGCCGACCTTCGGCCGGTACCCCTTGGCCGCCGTCTGCCGCTCGAAGTAGCGCGTCGCGAAGAAGACCATCGCCCCGCCGTCCTCGGTGGCGAGCGCCAGCGGAGCGAAGTCCCCGGTGTCCGTGGGCTGGTCGATGTACTGCGTCGCCAGGCCCACCCGCTTCGCGCCCTTCTGCCGCTCCTCACGCCACCCGGTGGTGTGGGGCCCGGCGGCGAAGGGGCCCAGCTCCCCGCCTCCGAGGAACGAGACGTACGTCCTGCCCAGGTCCTTCGGCGCGACCGCGAGACCGTTCGAGTCCGCGGCGACCGGGACCGCGTAGCCGCCCTCCGTCCTGAACGCGGGGATCTCGTCCGAGGTCAGGATCGCCAGATAGGCGGCCTCCCACGGCTGGTCGGAGCCGTTGCGCAAGAAAGCCAGCAGCCAGCGGTTGTCGCCCGGGCCTTCGTCGGTGTCCCGGTTGGAGTCGGTGTCCGCGACGAACCAGCGCGGCCAGCCCGCCTTCTTCGGCACGACGAACTTCGCGTCGGTGAGCTCCAGCGGCCGGTGGTTCGGGTTCCCGTCGGGCTGGGTGACCGAACGGGACTTCAGACCGGCCTGGTTGATCGCCCCGAGCGGCCCGGTCACCTGCTCCGCGTCGAGCGCCGGGTCGTGCTCCTTGTCGGCCTTGTTGTAGGCCGACGTGAACTCCTCGAGGACCTGCTCGGCCTCGGACTTCGTCGTCGCCGGCACCAGCTCCCGTTCGCCGTGCACCGTCACGCAGCCGCTCGCCGTCAGCGCGAGCACGCTCGCCACAGCCGTCGACATGAACACGCGGGACGCCTGGGCCGGTCGTCGCTCGGGCGCCACGACGGCACCGGACGGTCGGCTCAGCTCAGGGAGTGCCCTCGACGGGCGCCTCGGCCTTCTCATCGGTCGCCTTCTGCTCCTTCACCGGCACGGACGGACCCGACCCTACCGGGGCCAGGAACAGCGCGAGCGTCGGGACCAGATAGAGCGCCCACACCGTGACCTGAAGGACCGTCGGGTTCGGCTGGAAGTTGAAGACACCCTTGAGGAGCGTCCCGTACCAGCTGTCCGGCGGGATCGTCGCCGAGATGTCGAAGGCCTTGTTCGCGAGGCCGCCCAGGAAGCGCGCCTCCTGGAGGTCGTGCACGCCGTACGCGAGGACACCGGCCGCCACCACGACGAGCATCCCGCCGGTCCAGGTGAAGAACTTCGCCAGGTTGATCTTCAGCGCGCCCCGGTAGAACAGCCAGCCGAGCAGCACCGCCGTCGCGATGCCGAGCAGTACACCGATCAGCGGCGCGGAGGTGCCGTCCGAGGAGGCCCGTACCGACGCCCAGACGAAGAGCGCGGTCTCCAGGCCCTCACGGCCCACCGCCAGGAACGCGGTGGCGACCAGCGCGCCCGTGCCCATCCGGAGGGCCGCGTCGAGCTTGCCGTGCAGCTCGGACCTCAGGTGCCGGGCGGTGCGCCGCATCCAGAAGACCATCCAGGTCACCAGGACCACCGCGAGGATGGAGAGCGAGCCGCCCAGCAGCTCCTGCGCCTCGAACGTCAGCTCCCGCGAGCCGAATTCGAGCGTCGCGCCGAAGGCGAGCGCGATCCCGACCGCCCCCCGATGCCGGTCCAGATCGGCTTCAGGGCGTCGCGCCGGTCGGTCTTCACCAGGTACGCGATGAGGATGCAGACGACCAGACTGGCTTCCAGGCCCTCGCGCAGGCCGATCAGATAGTTGCCGAACACGGCGGTCCCTCCCTGGTCATGCGAACAGTGCCCGGCCCCACCAGTCGTCCTTGTCGCGGACGCCCGGCGGGACGGCGAAGAGCGCCGAACCCACGTGCTGGATGTATTCGTTGAGGACGTCCGCGCGGGCCAGCGAGGTCTGCACGGGGATGAAGCCGGTGCGGACGTCGCGCTGGTACGCGAGGAAGAACAGGCCCGCTTCGAGGCGGCCGAGGCCGTCGGTGCCGTCGGTGAAGGAGTAGCCGCGGCGCAGGATCGTGGCCCCGTTGTTGGTGTCGGGGTGGGCGAGGCGGACGTGCGACTCGGGCTTCATCGCCTTGAGGAACGGCACCCTCCTCGGGGCCGCCGGCGCCACCGCCCTCGCGGGCGCGGCCGTCGTCTTCGCGACCCGCCGCCGCACGCAGGAGTCCTGAGCCACGCGCTCCTGAGACCGCCACCCCCCACAGGCAGGGCCGCACCCCCGGAATCGGCGGTGCGGCCCTGCCGCATGCCCGGCTAGCGTGCGGACCATGCGTATCCACCGCGAGCACATCCCCGGTTGCGTCCTGCGCGCCGAAGGGCCGTCCGACCCCCCGCCCCTGCACTGGGAGATGGCGGACGGCCGCCGGATGCTGCTCCGCCGGTCGGCACGACCCGTCCTGCTGGCGCGCGGCGACGAGGACCGGGGCGGGGCACGGATCCACCGGCGGGACGGTTACCGCTCGCCCCTGCCGCCGATACGGGCCGACGAGTCCCGGGGAATGCCCGACTGGACGGGCCGGTACGCCAGTTGGCTGGCCGGGACCGACGAGGGACCGCTGCACGCGGGCCGGTGGGTGTTCGGGGCGCGGGAGGTGTTCCCGCCGTACGTCTGGGGCGACGACTTCCTGACGGCCTGGCCGGACGTCCACCTGGACTGGAACGACGGCTGGAACGGCGTCGTCCCTCTACGGGAGCTGTCCGCCCCGGACGCCCCGCGCGTCAAGGCGTACCGCAGACAGGCCAGGGAGGGCACTCTCGCACCCGTACTCCTGTGGTGGACCACGGCCTTCGACGGCTGGTTGCTCCTGGACGGCCACGACCGGGCGGTGGCTGAGCTGGCCGAGGGGCGGACCCCGCGCACGGTCGTCCTGGCCCGAGGAAAGGACGAGGAGGGCATGGCCGAAGACCTCGCCCTGGTGTCCGAGGAGTATGAGCGGCTGATGGCGCACGCCTTCGACGCGCCCGCCCCGGCGCGGCAGCGGACGGTGCGGGGACTCTCCGATTTCGCCGTCAGCGTCCCGTACGACGAGGCACGCACCCGCGCCTGGCCGATTCCGGGTGGGCCCGACGAGTGGGACCGGTGGATGCTTGAATTCCGCCATGAACGCGACCGTGACGAGTAGCGCCACCGACATCGACGTCCTGCGTGTCTTCTGCGCCGGTGACGGGCGGTACGGCAACGCCCTGGGTGTCGTACGGGACGGGCGTACGTATCCCGACGAGGCGGCGCGGCAGGCGCTCGCGAAGGAACTCGGGTTCAGCGAGACCGTGTTCGTGGACGACCCCGAGCGCGGAATCGTCGACATCTACACGCCCGGTGTGCGGCTGCCCTTCGCCGGTCACCCGCTCGTCGGCACCGCCTGGCTGCTCGACCTGGAGGTCGTCCGGCCGCCCGCCGGTGAGGTGTGGGTGCGCGGGGACGGCGAGTTCACCTGGATCGAGGCCCGCGCCGAGTGGGCGCCGCCGCGGACCCTGCGGCAGTACGCGTCCGCCGCCGAGGTCGACGCGCTCGACGTGCCCGAGCAGGGGGAGTGGATCTACGCGTGGGCCTGGGAGGACGAGGCCGCCGGGCGGGTCAGGGCGCGCGGGTTCCCCGGGCGCGGGGACGGCATCGACGAGGACGAGGCGACCGGCGCCGCGGCCCTGCTGCTCACCGCCCGGCTGGGCCGCGCCCTCAACATCACGCAGGGCCGGGGATCGCAGCTCCTGACGGCCCCCGGCCCCGACGGCGTGATCGAACTCGGCGGTCGGGTCCGCCTGGAGCGGACCCTGACCACCGGCTGACGCACCCTTACGCGCTCAGCGGGAACTCGCTGCCCAGCTCCCGGAACACCGCACCGTTGAAGTCGAACGCGCGCTTGCACTCGTCGATGATCCGCTGCTTCTCCAGATCGTCCGCGTTGACCCCGTCGAGCAGCTCCCGGTACGTCCGCTTGAACGCCGCCGGGTTCGTGATCTCCTCGAACACGTAGAAGCGGACGCCGTCGCCCTTGCGCGCGAAGCCCCAGGTGCGCTCCGCCTTGTCGCGGATGATCTGGCCGCCCGAGAGGTCGCCGAGGTAACGCGTGTAGTGGTGGGCCACGTACCCCGCCGGCCACTCCCGCGCGCACTCCGCGACCCGCGCCGCGTACGCCGCCGTGGCCGGCAGCGGGGAGAGCCCGGCACGCCAGTCCGGGCCGCGGAGGTGGGCGAGGTCCTGCTCGAGCGCGGCCGTACGGAACAGCTCCTGCTGTATGAACGGCCCGGCGACCGGATCGTCCTTCAGCGCCGCGGCGCCCTCCTCCAGCGCGCGGTACACGAACCAGAGCTGCTCCGTGTACCGGGTATAGGCATCGACCGCGAGCCGCCCGCCGAGCAGGTCGCTCATGAAGGTCGACGTCTCGGCCTCGGTGTGCTGCTCGTGAGAGGCCGTGCGGATGAGCGTCGAGAAGGGCGTGTCCAAGGCGTGCCTCCGGAGCCGATGGGGACGGGAACCTGTTGAGATACTGCTACTTAGGCTTACCTAAGTCAACTGGTTCCCGACGTCCTGTCGGTAAAGACGCTACCCGCAGAAGGCGTCAGGGCAACGTGAGGATCTCGGCCCCGCTCGCCGTGACCACGAGCGTGTGCTCGAACTGGGCCGTCCGCTTGCGGTCCTTCGTCACGACCGTCCAGCCGTCGTCCCACATGTCGTACTCGTGCGTGCCCAGCGTCAGCATCGGCTCGATGGTGAACGTCATGCCGGGCTGGATGACCGTGGTCGCGTGCGGGGCGTCGTAGTGCGGGATGATCAACCCGGAATGGAACGACGAGTTGATGCCGTGTCCGGTGAAGTCGCGCACGACCCCGTAGCCGAAGCGCTTGGCGTACGACTCGATGACCCGGCCGATGATGTTGATCTGGCGGCCGGGCTTGACCGCCTTGATGGCCCGGTTGAGGGACTCGCGGGTGCGCTCCACCAGCAGCCGGGACTCCTCGTCCACGTCGCCGCACAGATAGGTGGCGTTGTTGTCGCCGTGGACCCCGTTGATGTACGCCGTGACGTCCAGGTTCACGATGTCGCCGTCCTGGAGGACGGTGGAGTCGGGGATCCCGTGACAGATGACCTCGTTGACCGAGGAGCAGAGTGACTTCGGGTAGCCGCGGTAGCCGAGGGTGGAGGGGTACGCCCCGTGGTCGCACATGAACTCGTGCGCGACCCGGTCCAGCTCGTCCGTGGTGACACCCGGCGCGATGTGCTTGGCGGCCTCCTCCATCGCCTGCGCGGCGATGCGGCCGGCGATCCGCATCCGCTCGATCGTGTCGGAGTCCTGCACCTCGGGCCCCGTGTACGGGGTGGGTGCGGGCTTCCCGACGTACTCGGGACGGCGGATGGCTCCCGGAACGGAGCGGTGGGGGGAGAGCTCCCCCGGTACGAGCAGCGACTGGCCAGACATGTCAGCGAGTCTATCGACCACGTCTGGGGCAGCATGGCCTCAGAGGAAGGAGCCGACGATGGCCCTGTTCAGGAAGCGCACGGTGGGCAAGCCGGGCGAGTGGTACTACTGCCTGGAGCACAAGAAGGTGGAGGAGGGCCCGGAGTGCCCGGCCAAGAACCGCTTCGGCCCGTACGCCAGCAGGGCGGAGGCGTCCCGCGCGATGGAGACCGCGCAGGAACGCAACCTGGAGTGGGAGACGGATCCCAAGTGGCACGACGCCCCGAAAAAGAACGCCCCGCAGGACGACCCGAGGCCGGACGAGACGCCCGACTAGACGCCCGACCAGGGCAGGCTCGGACGAGAACCCGCTGATCCGACGCGTCAGGCGGCCGGGGCCCCGGCGGTCCCGGCCTCCGTCGTCTCGCGGGCCTCTTGCGCCGCCTTGTGGAGCAGCGCGTCCTCGTCCGTGTCGGAGTCGTACGTGAGCAGCTTCGGCAACGTCAGGCACAGCAGCCCCACCGCCGCCACGCAGGCGACACCACCGCTCCAGATCGCCGTCCGCGTGCCCGTCCAGCCCGCCAGGGCGCCCGCCCGGACCTGGCCGAGCTGCGGGCCGACGCTGTAGGACAGCACCTCGATCCCGGCCAGGCGGCCCCGCAGCTCCTCCGGGATCGTCTGGTTCCAGATGGTGGAGCGGCCGAGTCCGCTCAGCATGTCGCCGGCGCCCGCGAACCCCAGGCAGAGCAGCACCAGCCACACGTTCTGGAACCAGCCCGCCGCCGCGATCGCCAGCCCCCAGCCCGCCGCCCCGAACACCACCAGCAGCCCGTGCCGGCGGATCTTCGAGGTCCAGCCGCTGGTCATGCCCAGCACCAGCGAGCCGACCGAGCCCGCCGCGTACTCCCCCACAGCCTTAAGGGCGTGGGAGGTGCCCCCAACCCAGCGACCACTCCGCGTCCAGCTCCGCCGCCAGGAACGGGAAGATCGCGTTCGGGAAGGCGAAGAGCATCGCCGCCAGATCGATCGCGTACGTACCGAGGAGCACCGGCCGCGACCAGGCGTACCGCGCGCCCTCCGCGATCCCGCGCAGCGACGGCTTCTCGGCGTCGTGCGCGGGCGGGGCGGGGGAGAGCCGGCGGCAGAGCAGGACGGAGACCGCGAAGCCGACGACGGTCACGCCGTACGCCGTCCCGTGCCCCGCGTACGCCACGACCAGGCCCGCGAGCGCGGGGCCGGCGATGGCGCCCATCTGCCAGCGCAGCGAGTTGAGCGCGGCGGCCGCCGTCTGCTGCTCGTGCGGGACGATCCGGGCCATGAGCGAGTCGAGCGCGGGCCGCTGGAGCCCGGCCAGCGCGGCGACCGCGGCGGCGACGACGTACAACGGCCACAGCAGCGGCTCGGAGAGCAGCGCGTTGAGCAGCAGGATCAGGGCGAGCAGCCCGAGCCCCGCCTCCGTCGCGACGATCACCTTCCGCCGGTCCACGGCGTCCGCGAGTGCGCCGCCGTACAGCCCGAACACGACCAGCGGGACCAGCTCGGCGGCCCCCATCAGCCCCACGGCGAGCGGCGAGCCGGTCAGCTCCATGATCTGCAGCGGCAGCGCGATCAGCGCCATGAAGCTGCCGAAGTAGGTCACAAGACCCTGGACCCAGAGGAGCCGGAAGTCGCGGGAGGAGCGCCAGGGGGCGAGATCGGGGAGTACGGCGGAGAGCTTCGAGGTCACGAGGTGCCATGCTCCGTCGGTCGCGACGCGACCGGCAACCGAATTACGAGCCCCCGGGGCCCGGCCCTACCAGCCCGTCGGGGGCGGGGACGTCAGATGGTCGGCGAGGAGGGAGAGGCGGTCGCGGAAGCGGCGGCGGCCGCGCGGCGACGGCAGGCTGTTCTCGCCGGCCGCCGCGCTCACCAGGTGCTGGACGGTGTCCAGGTCCACCTCCGCGCCCGCCCGCACCGCCAGCGCCTCGTGCGCCAGGCCGTGCACCTCCGGGTCGCCGTCGTCCAGCGAGAGCACCGTCGCCCCCGCCCGGCGCGCGTCGTGGACCCGCTCCAGGAGCCGCGCGCCGGGCCGCTCCGGTGCCACGAGCAGCAGCGTCGCCCCGCGCCGCGCCGACTCCAGGCGCCCGAGGCCGACGGCCAGATGTGCCGGATCGCCCGGCCGCACCCGGTGCCGTACCAGCGTCGGCGCCAGTTCCGGCTGCCCCGACCAGGCCGCCTCGTCCACCAGGTGCGCCGCCAGGTGCCAGGGCTCGTACCCCTCCGTCCCCACCAGCAGCAGCCCGCCCCCCTGCGGGACGACGGAGGACCGGAGCGAACGCGCGAACCGGCGCGCCGCCCTCGGCCACTCCGTCCCGGCGAGCACCTCGCGCAGCAGCGCGACCCGTACGGCATCCATGGCGCCGCATCCTGCCGCAACCGGGCCGCCCGTGCGGGGCGGTTGCCCAGGGTTCCCCCGTACGGGATGCGGCGGGGGTTCCCCGTACGGGAACGGGATGGGGCGACCGGCCAGTAATGTCGAGGCCATGACTACGACTGACAGCAAGCCCGCCCCCAAGGACCCCTGGGACCTCCCGGACGTGTCCGGCCTCGTCGTCGGGGTCCTCGGCGGCACCGGCGACCAGGGCCGCGGCCTCGCCTACCGGCTCGCCAAGGCCGGCCAGAAGGTGATCATCGGCTCCCGCGCCGCCGACCGCGCGCAGACCGCCGCCGAGGAGCTGGGCCTGGGCGTCGAGGGCGCCGACAACGCCGAGTGCGCCCGCCGCAGCGACATCGTGATCGTCGCCGTGCCGTGGGACGGGCACGCCAAGACCCTGGAGTCGCTGCGCGCCGAACTCGCGGGCAAGCTCGTCGTCGACTGCGTCAACCCGCTCGGCTTCGACAAGAAGGGCGCCTACGCCCTCAAGCCCGAGGAGGGCTCCGCCGCCGAGCAGGCCGCGGCCCTGCTGCCCGACTCCCGGGTCGCCGCCGCCTTCCACCACCTCTCCGCCGTGCTGCTCCAGGACCCCGCGATCGACGAGATCGACACGGACGTGATGGTCCTCGGCGAGGAGCGCGCCGACGTCGAGATCGTCCAGGCGCTCGCCGGCCGCATCCCCGGCATGCGCGGCGTCTTCGCGGGCCGGCTGCGCAACGCCCACCAGGTCGAGTCGCTCGTCGCCAACCTGATCTCGGTCAACCGCCGCTACAAGGCCCACGCGGGTCTGCGGGTCACCGACGTCTGATCCGCACGGGGCATGGGGGACACTGGACGGGCACCGTCAGCCGTACCCGGACAGGAGCCGACCCCCATGCCCCGCCTCGCTCTCTACGCCCTCGCCGTCTGCGCCCTCGCGGTCGTCGCGGCCGTCGTCTCCTTCTCCGCGGGCATGTGGCTGGGGATCGTCTGGGTCCTCCTGGCCGGCCTCTCCTCCAACATGGCCTGGTACTACATCCGGCGCGCGAAGGTCGAGGCCGCCCGGGACGCGGCCGAGACCGCCTAGACCTCGCAGAGGCCCGGCGTCTCCTGCCAGAAGCGGTAGAGGTTCGAGCCGCAGTAGCGGGAGACCTCCGGTACGCCGAGCGCCCGCATCAGCGCGTCGATCGTGTCGAAGAACGCGCCGTTGACCGCCGGGACGAAGAGCAGCGCGATCACGACGAAGAAGCCGTACGGCGCGTACGGCTCGATCTGCCGCTTGATCTTGTACGACAGCCAGGGCTCGATCACCCCGTAGCCGTCCAGGCCCGGCACCGGCAGGAAGTTCAGCAGCGCCGCCGTCACCTGGAGGAACGCCAGGAAGGCCAGCGCGTACTGGAAGGCGAGCGGGACGCCGTCCAGCGCGTCCAGCCAGAACGGCGCCGTGCAGACGATCGCGAACAGCACGTTCGCCAGCGGGCCCGCCGCCGAGATCAGGCTGTGCTTCCAGCGGCCCCGGATCCGGCCCTGCTCGATGAAGACCGCGCCGCCGGGCAGACCGATGCCGCCCATGATCACGAACAGCACCGGCAGGATGATGCTGAGGACCGCGTGCGTGTAGGCGAGCGGATTGAGCGTGAGATAGCCCTTCGCGCCGACCGTGATGTCCCCGCCGTGGAGCGCGGTGCGGGCGTGCGCGTACTCGTGGAGACAGAGCGAGACGATCCACGCCGAGGTCACGAAGAGGAATATCGCCAGGCCCGTGGAGGCCGCGAAGTCGCTCCACACCGCCCAGCCGGTGACCGCCATGACGGCGAGGATCGCCAGGAAGACCGGGCTGATCCTGCGCTCATGGCTACGGGTGATGGCCGTGGTCATCGGTGGGACTCCCTGGGGCGCGGCGGGCTGTGTGCGGGAAACGTGCCGGGGCGGGGGCGAGTTCCTGCGATCGCCCCCGGCTCACGGAGAATAGGGCCTGTGCGCTATTCCGTCCTCGGTCCCACCCAGGTCCACACCGCCGACGGCCGCCCCGTCGCCCTCGGCGGCGCGCGGCTGCGGGCGCTGCTGACCGCGCTCGCGCTCCGCGCGGACCGGGCGGTTCCGGTCGCCACCCTGGTCGCCGAGGTCTGGCCCGACGACCCGCCGGCCGACGAGATCGCCGCGCTCCAGGCCCTGGTCGGCCGGCTGCGGCGGGTGCTCGGCCGGGAGGCGGTGGCGTCGGGGCCGGGCGGGTACCGGCTGGTGGCCGCCGTCGACGACGTGGACGCGCGCCGCTTCGAGCGGCTCGCGGGGGAGGGCGTACGGGCCCTGGACACGGGCGACCAGGCTCAGGCGGCGCGGCTGCTCGACGAGGCGCTTGGCCTCTGGCGGGGGCCCGCGGTCGCCGACCTGCCGGACCGTACGGCGGAGGCGGCCCGCTGGGAGGCCCGCCGCCTCGACGCCCGACGGGCCCGCTTCCGGGCGGCCCTCGCGCTGGGCGAGGCCGCGTCCGTCCTCCCCGAACTGGCCGCCCTCTGCGCGTCCCACCCCCTCGACGAACCCCTCCAGGCCCTCCGCATCCGCGCCCTGCGCGCCACCGGCCGCGCGGCGGAGGCGCTCGCCTCGTACGAGTCCTTCCGCCGCGCCCTGGCGGACAGCCTCGGCACTGACCCCTCCGCGGAGCTGCGCGCCCTCCACGCGGAGCTGCTCGCCCAGGAACCTGCCGCCCCGGCTCCGGTCTCCGTAAAGGCCCCCGTCCCGCCCCCGGCCGTCCGGCCCGGCAATCTGCGCGCCCGGCTGACCAGCTTCGTCGGGCGGGACCAGGACATCGCCCGGCTCCAGGAGGACCTGCGCGGCAGCCGGCTCGTCACCCTTCTCGGCCCCGGCGGAGCCGGGAAGACCCGGCTCTCCCAGGAGGCGGCCGAGCGGGCCGCCGACGCGGGGGCGGCCTGGCCCGACGGGGTGTGGCTGGCCGAGCTGGCGCCCGTCACCGACCCCGATGCCGTCCCCGAGACGGTGCTCGGGGCCGTCGGGGCGCGGGAGACCGTACTGCGCGGTGCGGGCGCCGAGGGGCTCCGGACCACGGACGAGCCGCTCGGGCGGCTGGTGGAGCACTGTGCGTCGCGTCGGCTGCTGGTGATTCTGGACAACTGTGAGCATGTGGTGGGTGCGGCGGCGGAGTTGGTGGACGTGCTGCTGGCGCGGTGTCCGGGGGTGACG
>NZ_JAUPWM010000164.1:0-443 GCF_032436795.1 Streptomyces sp. P9(2023) | reverse complement strand
CGTGAAGGCATTTATCAACCTTGGGGTACCGCGGGAAACCGTATGGGACGTGATGCTTTTGTCAAAGGAGTTGAATTTGGGGTCGATAACCCTTATCGGATGACCTTGACTCGAACCGACGCTGGTTATTTAGTGAGTTTTGATGATGGTAAAATATTTCAAAGCCAAGAAGTGAAAGGGGCTCATGCGAATATTGTACAGATGCAGGATCCTCAGTATCAATACGTCGGTTTTTTTGCGTCTCGTAACGCAAAAATCACCATTACCGATTTCGAGCTAACCTTAGCAAAATCGAACACGGTGAACGCGCCTCGCTATCAAGCGACATTAGAAAAGCCAGTTGTCCAGCAAGCCTCCCCCGAGGTTTCAGCACTAGATAATTATACATTGCAAGCACGAGCGAACTACACGGGTACTTTCAGCTTGACTCAAAATGGGCAACG